>DXDO01000076.1 GCA_019115425.1 Candidatus Agathobaculum merdigallinarum
CATCCTATGGAATCCAAAAAGTTAGAAAAACCTCGTAAAAATGGTGCGTTTTCAACACGTCAGGCCGTGATGAAACCGGATGAAGAGACCGGAGGGGTGTTCCCGACGATGAAGCCGCTCGGGAGCGACCAATAACACGCCAAGTAAAGCCTGAACACTTTTGTTCAGGCTTTTGGCATATGGCATGGAGGAGAATAGGGTGGTAAACTATACGAACCTGTTCCGGCGCCGTGTTCACCGTCCGATGCATGCGAGTATGGTGATCGCGCTGGGCTTTCTGCTGATTATACTGACCGGCGCGCTGCTGCTGACCCTGCCGGTCTCGTCGCGCACCGGAGAGCCGACCGCGTTTGTCGACGCGCTGTTCACCGCGACCTCAGCCACCTGTGTGACCGGACTGGTCACAGTCGGCACGGCGACACACTGGTCGGGCTTTGGGCAGACCGTGATCCTGCTGATGATCCAGATCGGCGGGCTGGGGTTCATGACGCTCGCGTCGATCGCCTCCTTTCTGCTGCGCCGCACCATCACGCTGCGCGAGCGGTTGGTGATGAGCGCGGGACTGAATTTGTCGGACAACGCCGGTATCGTCCGGCTGACGCGCCGCGTGCTGTTCGGTACCTTTGCCTTTGAAGCCGCGGGCGCGGCGCTGCTCGCCTGCCGGTTCGTGCCGCAGTTCGGCTTTGCGCGCGGCGTGAAGATGGGCGTTTTCCATGCGGTCTCCGCATTCTGCAACGCGGGATTCGACCTGCTGGGTACGCCGGACAATCCGTTTGCGTCGCTTGTCGGCTATGTGGATGATCCGCTTGTCAACTTGACCATTATGGCGCTGATCGTGATCGGCGGACTGGGGTTTTTTGTCTGGGGCGATATCTGGGACAAGCGGCGCTTTTCCCGTCTCAGCCTGCACACCAAGCTGGTGCTTGTGACCACGGCGCTGCTGCTGGCTGCCGGCACGGGGCTGACGCTGCTGTTTGAGTGGAACAATCCGGCGACGCTCGGTCCGCTGTCCGCGGGCGACAAAGTGCTCGCAGCGGCGTTCCAGTCGGTCACGCTGCGCACAGCGGGCTTTAATACCATCGATCAGGCCGCGCTGGAAGGGCCGACGCAGGCGCTGTCCTGCCTGCTGATGATGATCGGCGGCTCGCCCGGCTCGACCGCGGGCGGCATCAAGACGGTTTCGGCCGCCGTGCTCGTACTGAGCGCGCTTTCCGCGCTGCGCGGACGCACGTCTGTGTCCGCATTCGGGCGGTCGATCGGGGTGCGAAATATCATGAACGCGGTCACAATGATGATCGTGGGCGGAACGGTCAGCCTGACCGGCGCGTGTGCGATCGCTTATATTGAGGGCGCGCCCTTTGGACAGTGCCTATTTGAGGCGGTCTCAGCGTTTGCGACCGTCGGTGTGACCATGGGGCTGACGCCTGGGCTGCATACCGCGTCGCATTTGATTTTGATCGTCCTGATGTATCTGGGGCGCGTGGGCGTGCTCACGCTGGGTGTCGCCGTGCTGATGCGGCACCGCGAGCCGCCGAAATTGCAGTATCCGGAAAGCAATGTGATGGTAGGATAAGGCCGTGTCTTGTGGTTTGGTGCCGCGCGACGCGCGGATAGAAATAACGATTGATGAGGAGATTTTATGATGAAATCCTTTCTGGTAATTGGGCTGGGCCGTTTTGGAACGGCGGTCGCGGAAGAGCTGTCTGCACTGGGGCAGGAGGTGCTCGCGCTCGATGTGGATGAGGAAAATGTTCAGCGCATTGCCGATCATGTCACGCAGGCCATTCAGGGCGACGCACAGGAGGAAGCAGTGCTGCGCTCGGTCGGTGCGCGCAACTTTGACTGCTGTGTGGTTGCGGTCGGCGCGGATATGGAGGCGAGCATCCTGATCACGGTGATGCTCAAGGAGATGGGCGTAAAGCGCATTGTTGCCAAGGCGATGACGCCCATCCACGCGCGCGTGCTGGAGCGCGTCGGCGCCGACCGTGTGGTGCTGCCCGAAATCGATATGGGACAGCGGCTCGCACAGCGTCTGGCGCGAACCAATGTGGTGGATTATATCGGTGTGTCCGATGAGTTCTCCATTTTGGAGATCCATCCCCCAAAAAGCTGGATCGGGCATTCGCTCGGCAAGCTGGGCGTGCGCGCGAAGCATCAGATTAACGTGCTGGCGATCCGCCACGGTGAGGGCGGTCAGGTAGACGTCAACCCGCATCCGGATAAAGTGATAGCGGAGGATGACCTGTTGATCGTCATCGGTACAAACGAACAGGTGAACAGCGTGGTGGAGCTGAATTGATCGAGATACAAAGCCGTCAGAACGCTGCGCTCCGGCATCTGGCGCGGCTGGGACGGGAGCGCAAATACCGCCGCAGCACGGGCGAAATGCTCTGCGAGGGCGGGAAAATGCTGTATGAAGCGATTTCCTCGGGCGCGCAGGTGAGGACCCTGCTTGTGCGCGAAGGACGGGAGGATGACCTGCCGCCCGAACTGCTTGAACGTGCGGAACAGATGGGTGCGGCGCTCTACCGCGCGCCGGACGCGCTGTTTCGCCTTGCCAGCGAGGTGGAGACCCCGCAGGAGGTGATTTTTTCCTGCCGTCAGCCGCAATGGACGGGCGATGCGCTGGACGGAAAGCGGCAGGTGCTGCTGCTGGACGGCTTGCAGGACCCAGGCAACCTTGGCACGATCCTGCGCACCGCCGAAGCGTTCGCGCTCGGCGCCGTTGTGTTGTGCGAAGGCTGCGCCGACCCGTTTTCGCCCAAGGTCGTGCGCTCGACCATGGGCGCGGTGTTTCGCCTGCCGTGCGTATCGCTGCCGCTGCGGGAGGCGGTGAACCGCCTGCGGGCAGACGGCCTGCCGGTCTATGCGACCGCTCTGCATGAAGACAGCGTGCCGCTGGGCGACGTGCCGTTGGGCCGCGCGGCGGTGATCATCGGCAGCGAGGGCAGGGGTGTGTCGCAGGAGGCGCTTGCGCTTTCCGACAAACGGGTCATCATCCCGATGGCTGGCCGCGCCGAATCGCTTAACGCGGGCGTTGCGGCGGCGATTGTGATCTATGAAATGACAAAATAAGGAGGCGGTCATATGCCATCACGTCTGAGCTATGTCTGGCTGTCCCTGCGGCGCGGACTCGGCACGCGCACAGCCGCAGAGCTGCTGCGCGCATTCGGCTCGCCGGATGCGGTGTTTGCCGCGGACCGGCAGACGCTGATAGCCGCGCCCTGCGGGCTGCGCAAGGCGCAGGTGGACGCACTGTGCGACAAGGACACCGCGGAGGCCGAGCGCATCATTGAATGCTGCGCCAAAACGGGCATCCAGCTGATCACGCTCGGCGACAGCACCTATCCCGACCGATTGCGTGCGATCGCGGACCCGCCGGTCGTGCTGTATGTGCGCGGGCGCTGGCCGGATTTTGATGTGACGCCGGGCATCGCCGTGGTCGGCACGCGCAAGGCTTCGCCTTACGGCCTGAATACTGCAGAAAGCATCGGCACAGCGCTGGGCCGCGCGGGATTCATCACGGTCAGCGGCATGGCGCTCGGCAACGACGGGGCTGCCCATCGCGGCGCACTGCGCGCGGGCGGCCAGACGGTCGCGGTACTGGCGGGCGGCGTGGATGTATGCTATCCGCCTGAACACCGCGGCTTGATGGGCGATATTCTGCTCTCCGGCGCGATCGTCAGCGAATATCCGCCCGGCACCGAGCCAAAGGGCACGCATTATCATGACCGCAACCGCATCATCAGCGGCCTTTCGGTGGCGACCGTGATCGTGGAGGCGGGCGACTACCGTTCGGGCGCGCTGATCACCGCGCGCCATGCGCTCGATCAGGGGCGCGACGTGTACGCAGTCCCGGGCTCGCTGGACGCGCCGCAGTCCAAAGCGTGCAACGAGCTGATCGAAAAAGGAGAGGCCGCGCTGCTGCGCAGTCCGGACGCACTGGTGCGCACGTACCGTGGCCTGCTGCACGAACATCCGGCAGAGCGCGGGGTGAAGCAGGCGTTTGTCCGTCAAACCGGAGAGCGGACAGGGCAGGACAGGCGCAAACGGGAACTGCCGGCCGAAAAACACGGCAAGCAGACGGGGGAGCATGCCCCTGCGGCAAAAGCGCGGGGCGAAACGCTGACCGCGCTGCCGGACAGCCTGCGTGGGGACGAGCGCCGCATTGTGGAGCTGGTGCAGCAGGGCGTGAGCGCACCTGAGGAGTTGATTGAGCGCTGCGGCCTGCCCGCGCCGCGCGTGATGAGCCTGATTACCATGCTCGAAATGGATGGTATCCTGCGCCGTGAAAAGGGCAGACTGGTGATGGGACGCAAATAGCGGCCGTCGAGCCAGTTCGAAAAGAAAACGCGAATGCACCGCGCCGTCAGGCGCGCATGAAATAGCCGCTCTGTGAGCGGCCTTGCAAAACAGAGCTTTGCCCTGTTTTGCAAAACCATCCGGCAGGAAACCGCACCTGCGGCGCGGGCTCCAGCTGGCATTCTCAGGCAGCGATGCTGCCTGAGAATCAGAACTCGATTGCAAACAATGTTTGCAATCGAAGCTTTGGAGGTTTTTATGTCAAAATTAGTTATCGTGGAGTCGCCCGCCAAGGCTAAGACCATCGGCAAATATCTCGGTGCGGGATACGTGGTCAAGGCCTCCATGGGGCATCTGCGCGATTTGCCGAAAAAGAAAATGAGCGTTGATATTGAGCATGATTTCAAGCCGGAATACGTGCCGATCGAGGGAAAGGATAAAATCATCAAAGAAATCCGCAGCGAGATCCGCAAAAGCGATTTCGTCTATCTCGCAACCGACCCTGACCGCGAGGGCGAAGCGATTTCCTGGCACATCAAAGAGCTGTTCAAGCTCAAGGACAAGGACACCAAGCGCGTGACCTTCAACGAGATCACCAAGCAGGCGGTCAGATACGGCATTGAGAACCCGCGCGATATCGATATCGATCTGGTCAACGCGCAGCAGGCGCGCCGCATCCTTGACCGCATCGTGGGCTACGAGCTGTCGCCGTTTCTGTGGCGCAAGGTCAAGCGCGGGCTGTCCGCGGGCCGCGTGCAGAGCGTCGCGACCCGTCTGGTCGTGGACCGCGAAAACGAGATCCGCGCGTTCGTGCCCGAGGAATACTGGACGATCGAGGCGCTGCTCCAGACAGCGGACGGCGGCAGGTTCACCGCGCGCTACTACGGCGACCAGAACGGAAAGGCCGAACTGAAAAACGAGGAGCAGGCGCAGGCGGTCGTGGACGCGGTCTCCGGCAGACCGTTTACCGTGGGCGAGATCAAGCGCGGCAAGAAAAAGCGCACGCCCGCGCCGCCGTTCATCACCTCGACCCTGCAGCAGGAAGCCAGCCGCAAGCTGAATATGACCCCGCGCCGCACCATGAGTATCGCGCAGGAGCTGTACGAAGGCATCGAGCTGGGAGAATATGGCCTGACCGGTCTGATCACCTACATGCGTACCGATTCTTTGCGCCTCGCGGACGAGGCGACCGTCGCCGCCGCGGGCTTTATCCGCGGGCGCTACGGCGAGGAGTTTTATCCCGGCAAGCCGCGCGTGTTCAAGACCAAGGGGAACGCGCAGGACGCGCACGAAGCCATCCGCCCGTCGAGTGTGACGCTGCTGCCGGACGAGATCCGCCAGTATCTCACGCCTGACCAGTATAAGCTGTACAAGCTGATCTGGTCGCGCTTTGTCGCGTGCCAGATGGCGGACGCGATTCTGGATACGGTCTCGGCGGACATTGTGTGCGAGGGTCAGGTGTTCCGCGCATCCGGCCACACGGTCGCGTTTGCGGGCTTTACCGCAGTCTACGAGGAAGGTACGGACGACGAGAAGAAGGGCGATGCGGGCAAGCCGCTGCCGCGCTTTGATAAGGGCGACACGCTCTCGGTCGAGAAGCTCGATCCTGCCCAGCACTTCACCCAGCCGCCTGCGCGCTACACCGAAGCCTCGCTCATCCGCGCGATGGAGGAGCGCGGCATCGGCCGCCCGTCCACCTATGCGCCGACCATCTCGACCATTCTGGACCGCGACTACGTCACCAAGGAAAACAAGGCGCTGCGTCCCACGCCGCTCGGCGAGGGCGTGACCGGCCTGCTGGTGGACGAATTCAAATCGGTCGCGGATTATGAGTTCACCGCCAACATGGAGGAGCAGCTTGACGAGGTCGAGGCCGGCAAGCTGGACTACATCCAGCTGCTGCACAACTTCTATGACGGGTTTGAGAAGGCGCTGGGACAGGCGGAGATCGATCTCGAAGGCAAGCGCATCAAGATCAAGGACGAGGTCACGGACGTGATCTGCGAGAAGTGCGGCCGCAACATGGTCATCAAGTCCGGCCGGTTTGGTAAGTTCCTTGCCTGCCCGGGCTTTCCGGAGTGTTCGAATACCAAGCCGATCACCGAGGATACGGGCGCGGCCTGCCCCGTGTGCGGCGCAAAGGTGGTCAAAAAGAAATCCGCCCGCGGCTATGTGTATTACAGCTGCGATAAATATCCGGAATGTCAGTTCATGACCTGGGATAAACCGCTCAAGACCAAGTGCCCGAACTGCGATTCCTCGCTGTTCCGCCACACCGACCGCGACTCCAAGGAGGTCACGGACGTGTGCCTGCGCGAGGGCTGCGGCTACAAGGAGCTGGTCAAGGAGGGCTTGCCGCCCGAGGAGGCGGAGAAGAACCGCCAGCGCCGCGAGGCGCGCGCCGCCAAGGCAGCTGAGCGCGCAGCGGCCAAGGCCGCAGCAGAGGCTGCGGGCGAGAGCGCGGAGAAGCCCAAGAAGGTGACGAAAAAGGCATCCACATCCAAGAGCGCTGCCGTGAAAAAGACAACCACCGCGAAAAAGCAGGTGCCGTGGATGACCAAGACGACGAACCGCTTCAAAAAGCTGAAAGACGAGGACGTACAGGCGCTGACCAAGACCCAGCAGGCGCAGTACGCCAAGGCACTGGCCAAGCATGAGGCGGAAAAGGCGGCGGAGAAAGCGAAAAAGCCCGCCCGCAGGCCTGCAAAGGCAAAGGAGGGCGCGGATGAATAACCGGATAACCGTCGTGGGCGCGGGTCTCGCGGGCTGCGAGGCCGCGTGGCAGCTCGCGCAGCGCGGCGTCAAAGTGCGCCTGCACGAGATGAAGCCCGCGCAGCGCAGCCCCGCGCACCACGCGGACGATTTTGCCGAGCTGGTCTGCTCGAACTCGCTGCGCTCGGATGAGCTGACCAATGCCGCCGGCCTGCTCAAAGAGGAACTGCGCCGTCTGGACAGCCTGATCCTCGCCTGCGCGGACGCAAACCGCGTCGAGGCAGGCGGCGCGCTCGCGGTCGACCGCGAGGCGTTTGCGCGCGCGGTGACCGAGAAAATCAAGTCCCATCCGAACATCGAGGTGGTCTACGGCGAGGTGACCGAGATCCCGGAAGGGAAGGTGGTCATCGCGTCCGGCCCGCTGACCTCGGATACGCTGTTTGACGCGATCCACCGCAAGGTGGGCGGCGAGTTCCTGCACTTTTACGACGCGGCTGCGCCCATCGTGACCGCGGAGAGCATTGACATGGACTCCGCCTATGTCGCCTCGCGCTACGGCAAGGGCACGGCGGATTACATCAACTGCCCGTTCACCAAAGACGAGTACGACGCATTCTGGAACGCGCTGACCACGGCCGAGGAAGCGCCCGTGCACGGGTTCGAGGATTCCAAGGTGTTCGAGGGCTGTATGCCGATCGAGGTCAACGCCCGCCGCGGGTACGACACCATGCGCTTCGGCATCTTAAAGCCCATCGGCCTGCCCGACCCCAGGACGGGTAAGGACCCGTATGCGGTTTTGCAGCTGCGCCGCGACAACGCGCAGGGCACGCTGTACAATCTGGTCGGCTGCCAGACCCACCTCAAGTGGGGCGAGCAGAAGCGCGTGTTT
>DXDO01000077.1 GCA_019115425.1 Candidatus Agathobaculum merdigallinarum
TTTTTCGTAAAAAGTCAGGACATGTGCCTGACTTTTTACACAAGAGCGGAGAAAAGTTTCGCTTGTCAGAACTTTCTCTCATCTCACTGTCGCTTCAGCGACAGAATAAGGATAGAGGCCTACGGGCTCGCAGCCCCGGACGTGTCCGCGCCCCGCGCGGCACGTCCCCTCGTTTGAAACTGTACGTTTCAAACGAAGTTTTTATTTTTTCAGCCAGCTCATCATGCTGCGCAGCTTCTTGCCGGTCTCCTCGAGCTGGGTCTCGGCCTCAAGCTGGCGGGTCGCAAGGAAGCGCGCACGTCCGCCCGCGCGGTTCTCCTGAATCCACTCGGAGGCAAAGGTGCCGTCCTGGATCTCGCGGAGGATCTTCTTCATCTCCTTGCGGGTCTCCTCGGTGATGATGCGCTTGCCGGTGCGGTAATCGCCGTACTCCGCGGTATCGGAGATCGAGTAGCGCATCTTGGCAAAGCCGCCCTCGTTGATCAGGTCAACGATCAGCTTCATCTCGTGTACGCACTCGAAGTAAGCGTTCTCCGGCGCATAGCCGGCCTCGACCAGCGTCTCAAAGCCAGCCTTCATCAGCTCGCAGACGCCGCCGCACAGCACAGCCTGCTCGCCGAACAGGTCGGTTTCTGTCTCAGCGCGGAAGGTAGACTCCAGAATACCCGCACGGCCGCCGCCGATACCGCAGGCATAGGCCAGAGCGATGTCCATCGCCTTGCCGGAAGCATCCTGATGCACACACACCAGATCCGGAACGCCCGAACCCTCCAGATAGGTGCGGCGGACCGTGTGGCCCGGGCCCTTCGGTGCGATCATGATAACGTCAACGTCTGCGGGCGGGATGATCTGCTTGAAGTGGATATTGAAGCCGTGTGCGAAAGCCAGCACATTGCCCGACTTGAGGTGCGGCTCGATGGACTCCTTGTAGATGTCCGCCTGCTTCTCGTCCGGAACCAGCATCATAACGATGTCGCCCGCCTCAGCAGCTTCAGCTGGCGTCATAACAGTCAGACCGGCAGCCTTTGCCTTCTCCTCATGCTTGGAGCCGGGACGCAGGCCGACGACAACGTTAACGCCGGAATCATGCAGGTTTTCCGCATGCGCGTGACCCTGAGAACCAAAACCGATAATGGCGACAGTCTTGCCATCCAGCAGGGACAGGTTGCAGTCCGAATCGTAGTACATCTTTACCATTTTCATTACCTCCTGATATATATAAAGTGAAGTAGGAAGACAAATTTCGTATGCGCCGCGCCTTATTTCCGTATCGCGGTCACGCCCGACCGGCTCATCTCGATCACCTCAAAGTTGGAAACCACATCGAGGAACGCATCGATACGGCTGGGCACGTCGGACATCTCCACAATCATCGAGCTGTCGGCAGTCTCCACGATGTGTGCATCATACAGTCCGCACAGCTGGCGGATATCGTCACGCACGCTGCCGGTTTCGGCGCACAGCTTGACAAACACCAGCTCGCTGCAGCAGGAATCCTCCTCCTGCAGGTGATCGACGCGCATGACCTCCTCCAGCTTGAGCAGCTGCTTGATGATCTGTTCCAAAATGGGCTCATCACCCTGCACGATGATCGACATGCGGGAGATCTTCGGGTCGGTCGTCGCGGAAACCGTCAGGGAATCAATGTTATAGCCGCGGCGGCCAAACAGGCTGGACACGCGCGCCAGAACGCCGGCATTGTTCTGCACGATAACAGAAAGGATGTATTTTTGCATGGTCTTTCTCCTTTCTCAATCCGCTACAATATCGTCGATCGTACCGCCCGCCGGAATCATGGGCAGCACGCGCTCGTCCTTGTCGATCATACATTCGATCAGCACCGGACCGCTGCGGTGTTTGAGCGCATCGGCCAGCGCCGCGCGCAGTTCGGCAATATTGGTCGCACGGTAGCCGCGGCCGCCGAACGCATCGGCCAGCTTGATGTAATCGGTCTTACGATACAGATTGGTCTGCGAATACCGTTTTTCATAAAACATGGTCTGCCACTGGCGCACATTTCCCAAAACGTTATTGTTCATGATAATCGTGATGATCGGCAGGTTATAGGTAACTGCCGTACACAACTCGTTGAGGTTCATATGGAACGAGCCGTCGCCCGTGATGTGGACGACCGTCTTTTCCGGGAAAGCGGCCTGCGCGCCCATGGCCGCGCCGTAGCCGAAGCCCATCGTCCCCAGTCCGCCCGAGGTCAGGAAGTGCCGGACCTTGGTGCAGCGGTTGTACTGCGCCGACCAGAGCTGGTGCTGACCGACGTCGGTCGCGACGATCGCATCGTCTCCGATCATGTCGTACAGTGTACGCAGCAGCTGGTGCGGATGGATGACGCTGTCATCGTCCTTTGGGACGTAATCGAGTTTCTTCTGCCAATCCGAGATCTGGGCGCGCCACGCACCGTGCTCTGCCGGCTGCACATAGGGCAACAGCCGTTCGAGAAAATTCTCCGCATCGCTGACAACCGCGTAATCCACGCCGATATTCTTGTTGATCTCGGCCGCATCGATATCGATATGAACAAGTTTCGCCTTGGGTGCGAACCGACGCGGGTTGGTTGCCACACGGTCGGAAAAGCGCGCGCCGATACAGATCAGCAGATCGCTCCGCTCGACAGCCCATGCCGCCGAAACCGTGCCGTGCATACCGACCAGACCAAGGCTAAGCGGCTCGGTATCCGGAATGCAGCCGATCGCCATCATCGTATGCGCCGCCGGGATATCCGCCTTGCGCATCAGTTTCAGCAGCGCCTCCCCCGCGTTCGCGGTCTCTACGCCGCCGCCGAAGTAGATCATCGGCCGTTCGGCCTGCGCGATCAGATCGGCGACCGTTTGCAGCTGTTCCTCGGTCACGTCGTAGGTCTCATGGATCTCGACCTTCTCGCCCGGGATGTATTCACACTCCGCGCTGGTAACGTCCTTGGGGATATCCACCAGCACCGGTCCCGGCCGGCCGGACGCCGCAATGCGGAACGCGCTTCGGATGGTGTCCGCCAGCTCCTCCACACGGCGCACGACAAAGTTGTGCTTGGTGATCGGCATGGTAATACCGGCGATGTATACCTCCTGAAACGAGTCGCGCCCGATCAGGCTGGTGCCGACATTGCCCGTGATGGCGACCATCGGAATCGAATCCATGTAAGCCGTTGCGATGCCCGTGACAAGATTTGTCGCCCCCGGACCGGAGGTGGCAAGGCATACGCCTACCCGGCCGGTCGCGCGCGCATAGCCGTCCGCCGCGTGGGCGGCGCCCTGCTCATGGGCGGTCAAAATATGTCGAATGCGGTCGCTGTTTTTGTAAAGCGCGTCGTAAATGTTGAGGACCGCACCGCCCGGATAGCCGAAAATCGTATCGACGCCCTGTTCGACCAATGCCTCCACCAAAATCTCTGAACCGTTCTTTACCATGCGAATCCGCCTCCTTTCCCAATATAAAAATAAAAAGCCTTCGTCTCTCCAAAGAGACAAAGACTATCACTCTGCGGTACCACTCTTTTTGCCGCGCGCATGTAAACGCAACGCGACCACTCACCTTGATCCTTTAACGCAGATCATGCGGAACGCCTTACACAAGGCCCTGTTTCATCCAATTTCAGACACTCAGCTCGCGGAGGACTTTCGCCCTTTCCTTCCTCCACCGTCTCGCACCGACCGACGGTTCTCTCACTGGATTCCAGACGCTACTTTTCCGGTCATCACCTTATTGCAATATTCAAAATGTATTTTCTATTATATATGCGCATCCGGTGATTGTCAACACTTTTTCGCATATTAGTTTGTTAAATTCCTGTCGAAGGAATAATCTCCCGCTTTTGTGCCATACTACCGATAAACCAGTTATTGAATGAGGTGAAGAAATGGCTGTTCCCCTGTTACGCACCCTGATTTTGTATTTTGCGGTCATCGCTGCTGTCCGCCTGATGGGTAAACGGCAAATCGGCGAGCTCGACCCGTCCGAGTTGGTTGTCACGATCCTAGTTTCCGATCTGGCCGCCGTCCCCATGCAGGATCTCGGCATTCCGATGGTTTCCGGCCTGATACCGATTGCCACGCTGATCGTACTGGAAATTCTGCTCAGCTTTCTTGCGCTCAAAAGCCGTTTTTTCCGCAGGCTGCTCAACGGCCAGCCTGCTATCATTATCCGCGGCGGTAAGCTCGACATCAAAAAGCTGCGCCAGATGCGCCTGACAACAGACGAGGTCATCGAAACGCTGCGCAAGCAAAATGTCTCCTCGGTTGCAGACGTGAAATATGGTGTGATCGAACCGGACGGCTCGCTGACCGTCGTCCTCAAGCAGCCCCAGCAGCAGGTCACAGCAGAAATGCTCGGGCTGACCCCCAAGGATGCCGGCCTGCCGCTCGTCGTGGTCTCGGATGGCAAACTGGTCAACCGTTCGCTCCAGCTGCTGCACCTCGATCCGCGTGATATCGAAAATCGGCTGAAAAATCAAAGTGTCGCCCTGTCCGATGTGTTCCTGATGACGCTGGATGACTGCGGCAATACATTTTTGCAGCGGAAGGAGGGCAGGTAACATGCAGCGGATTTTGATTGCCCTGCTCCTATGCGCGGCGCTTGCATTTGGCAGCGTATGGAGCGAGCACGCAGTGGACGAGGCGCTCGGCGCGGTTACGGCGGACATCGAGGCGGGCGAAGTCGGGCAGGCCCACGAAAAATGGAAACAGGCGCAGACCTTGCTCGGTTCACTCCTGCTGCACACCGAGGTCGATCAAGCCGACCGTCTGTTTGACCGCGTCCTCGCCGCAAAAGCCGCCGGCAGTGAGGTGGATTTTCAGCTCGAACGCGCAGAGCTGCTCGCCCAGATTTCCCATCTCCGCGACCTACAGCGTCCTACCGTCCGAAACCTGCTGTAAATGTCAAAAAAGAATGTTCATTCTTGTCTATTTTGCTGTATCTTTTGTCTCTCAATTATGTTAGTATTGAATTGTAAATAATATTTATTTTCAATAAAATGCCAGACACGGAAGGATGGACATTATGAATAACGCTGCATATAAAAAGCTGGACTACAGCCTTGCGCTGGTCTCCACCGCAGAGGGCGGCAAAAACTACGGCTGCATCATCAACTCCCTGCACCAGGTCACCTCCTCGCGGCCGCCCAAATTCACCCTGTCGCTGAATAACGATTCCGCCACCTGCACGGCGCTCAAAAAGAGCGGTATCGCCGCGGTCACCCTGCTGGCTAAAGAGGCTGAGGACAAGATCGTCAATGAGTTCGGTTATAAATCCGGTCGCGCGATCGACAAATTTGCCGCCTTCCCATTTGAGACTGACAGCCAAGGCTGCCCTTATTTGAAAGAGGGTATGGTCTCGCGCCTGAGCTTAAAAGTGTCTGAAACCGTCGCCATCGGTTCGTATACCCTGTTCATCTGCGACCTGCTGGACGCCGAGGTGCTCGGCAATGGCGACTGCCTGACCGTCAAGGAATTTGAAAAGCGCGGCGAGGACGTTCCGCCGGTCGCGCCCGTCTATCATGAGCTGTCCGCGGACGCGGGCTGGAAATGTACGGTCTGCGGCTATGTCCGTCTGGCTGAGGATATTCCTGATGATTTTATCTGCCCCATCTGCCGCGCCCCGCGCAGCAAGTTTGTAAAACGCAGCGAAGCGTAAGATTTCGCTTTTGCGGAACAAACCAAGCTATCCAAGCATATTGATCAAATAGGACCGCCGAACAGCGGTCCTTTGATCTGTCTGCAATATCCGGTAATCCCCTGGAAACCATATATCAAAAAAACACCCCATATCCAACCGGATATGGGGTGTTCAGTATGGTCGGAGTGTAATTATAGGACTTGGAAAAATCCAGTCATATCAATGGTTTGCAAGCCGTCAGCAAGAGGTTTTTATCCTAAAAATTAAGTAGCTGCCTGAGCACAGTCAGCAAACATCCTTGATTATTTGGAATACTTCAGATTTAGCAAAGACAGCTCAACTT
>DXDO01000078.1 GCA_019115425.1 Candidatus Agathobaculum merdigallinarum
AACGATGCTAAATCCATTTTAGTTGACGCTGCTATATCATTGCACCATGCCTGCGGTGCCGCTGCACTATTTAAGCGGTTTGACTGCACCATTTGCGCGGCCTACGGGCACCGTTGTGGCCGGCGTATTCACCGTTCAGGTGCGCGTCAGTGAAAATGAAAAACAGTATATCTGCCGGAACGCCCGCCGCTGCGGACTCAGCCTGTCCGCCTATCTGCGCAAGTGCAGCCTGGGAAAGGACGTATATTCCGCCGTGCCGCCGGCACTGTACCGGGCATATGGCCAGCTGCTCCGACTACAGCAAGAGTGGACAAGCATGCCGCCCGATGTGGTAGCGGAGCAGCTACAAACCATTGCGGAGGCCGTGATGCAGACCTGCTTCCACCTGGAAAAAGCAGGGGATGCAGGATGGCAGTAACCAAAATCTGGCCCATCAAGGACAGTGTGCGCAGAGTGGTTGAATACGCCGGAAATCCGGAAAAAACGCAATACCATGATCTGGAGGATGTGCTCTGTTACGCGGGCAATCGGGAGAAAACCAGACAGGATCAGTCCGTGTTCGTCACCGGCATCAACTGCGGCAGGGATACTGCGTTCTGGGAAATGTTGGTCGTTCAGGAACTGTTTGACAAAGTGGACGGCAATGTGGCTTATCACGCCTATCAGAGCTTTCGTCCGGGAGAAGTAACCCCGCAGCAGTGCCACCAGATCGGTATCGAGCTCGCCCAGCAGCTGTGGGGCGAACGGCATCAGGTGCTGGTAGCAACCCATTTCAATACGGGTACTTTTCACAACCATTTTGTGCTCAACGCGGTCAGTTTTGTCGACGGCAAAAAGTTTAATTGCAACCGGGCGGCCTACCGCGCATTGTCTCAGACCTCGGACGCGCTGTGCCGCCAATATGGCCTTTCAGTGGTGGAACATCCCAGCGGCAGAACGCCGCGCAGTCTCTACTTTGCCGAAAAGCAGAACGCGCCCACGCGGTACAACCTCATGCGGCAGGCCATCGACGAGTGCATCGCGGTCAGCCCTGACTTTCGGTATTTCGCCAAAAGTCTCGCCCGGCGGGGCTATGTGCTGGACTGTACGCCCAGCCACAAATATCCCACCATCCGGGCCGTCGGAAGCAAAAAGCCCGTGCGGCTGTACCGGCTGGGCGAGGGGTACTCCGTGCAGGAAATGCAGAAGCGCATCTTCCAGCTGGCGCCAGCCGTCCGATACCCTGCCTATCGGGTGGATCGCGATCACTATATCGCGCTGCGGCGTGCCGTTATCCCCAAGTGGCGGGTGAGGGACAGTTTCCGGCATACAAAGAAAATCGGAGGTTTCTGGGCCCTCTATCTCCACTACTGCTATTTTTTCGGCCTGCTCCCCCAAAAGCGCATATGCGCGCCGCTGTCGCCCAGGCTGCAGGAAGCCTGCCGCCGGACGCGGCAGTTCTGCCAGCAGCTGCGTCTGGTACACAGGGCACAGCTGTATACGGTGGGCGACGTCGAGCGGTTTCTCGATGCCCTTGCCCAGCAGATCGGACAGCTACAGGCTGAGCGCAACCAGTGCTACAACCGCCTGCGGCGCTGTCGCGATGTGCAACGCCGGGCAGAACTGCGATGGGAACGCGACAGATGCACCGCAGCGCTACTGCCCCTGTATCAGAAACGCAAGACAGCCAGGCGGGTGCTCGACACCCGTGCGGACATGCAGACCGCCCTGCGTGCCGAGCACGTTCTCCGGCAGTCTCTGACGCATCCGCCGCAGCAGCGCAAGCGGGAACGGGAGCGGAAGTGGGAACGATGAAACGAAACGATACATGCGCTGCGATTCTGCCGCAGCAAGGGTATAACTTATTGCAAAGCAGAGGAAACTATTGGCAAGGAGATGATGACCCATTGCAAATGATGGTACAAAAAGAGCAGAGAATCGTCGAGTTGTGGCTGACCCGGGCGGAAAAAAACGACCCGGCATTCCAGTCCGCGCTCAAACCGCTGTTTCAGCAGTATAAGGCACAAAACTATTTGGTGGCGGTGTTTCTGTCCGGAGAAGCTGATCTGTACCAACAGACCCGGGATTTGTTGCTGTATAACTGCCGTCGACTGGCGGAACAAGATGTACAAAAGCAGCGGCAACCAGATATCAGCCTGTGAAAACGGGGAGGGGCAGTTTCCCGATGCCTCTCCCTGTTTTTTCGGTTTTTCCCTTGCAATTTTTCGCAAGCTGAAGTACAATGTTATCTATAATAAAGGATATTGATGTGAATCTTGTTGTTGGATGGAGGGATGGCATGGACCAGCAGCCGATGCAGCAGGGGGAAATTTTGTTGTATAGCAACGACGGGGAAAAAACGTTTGTCAGCGTGGTGTTCCGGGATGAGACGTTCTGGATGACCCAAAGCGGCATGGCCGAGCTGTTTGACTGCACGACGGATAATATTTCCCTGCACCTGAAGAACATCTATGCGGAGGAGGAATTGACGCCGCAGGCAACTGCCGAGAAATTCTCGGTGGTTCGGCAGGAGGGCAACCGGCAGGTGCGCCGTACGCTGGAGCACTACAATCTGGACGCTATCATCGCCGTAGGCTACCGTGTAAACTCCAAAAAGGCCACCCAGTTCCGCCAGTGGGCCACCAAAACGCTGAAAGAGTACATCACCAAGGGCTTTGTCCTCAACGATGACATGCTGAAAAACGGCAAACCGTTCGGCCGGGACTACTTTGACGAACTGCTGGAGCGCATCCGTGAAATTCGAGCCAGTGAGCGGCGGGCCTATCAGAAAATTGCCGATGTGTTTGAGCAGTGCAGTTATGACTACGACAAAAACAGCGACACCACAAAGGCATTTTATGCCTTTGTACAAAACAAACTACACTTTGCCGTTACCGGCAAAACGGCAGCGGAGCTGATCTCAGAGCGCGCTACGCTGGACAGCCCTACCATGGGTCTGACCATATGGAAAGGCGCGCCGGACAGAAAAATCCTGAAAAGCGACACGCTGATCGCGAAAAACTACCTCAATGAGAAGGAGCTTGCTCGGCTCAACCGGTTGGTGTCTATGTTCATCGACTACGCCGAGCTGATGGCCGAGGACGAGCAGCCCATGAGCATGGCGGACTGGCTCCACGAAACAGACCGTTTCCTCACCAACAACCGGCGCAAGGTGCTGGATGGAAAAGGCCATATTTCGCGGGAGGACGCGGTGAAAAAAGTCAGCGATATCTATGCGGCGTTCCGCAAAAAGCAGGACGCAGACTATGTTTCTGAATTTGACCGCGCCATGGAGCGCTACTTGAAAGGCGGTGATGCACCGTGAGGGAAACCTTTGATATTGCGGGCTATTGCCGTATCTCGGTGGATGATGAGCTGGACCGCGATAACGTGTCCATCGAAAACCAGAAAGCCATTCTGCAGGATTTTGTCAAACAGAAGTTTCCGGGCAGCACGCTCACCTTCTACGAGGATCGCGACCGCTCGGGCTACACCTTTGAACAGCGGGAGGGCTATCAGGCTATGCGCAGGGAGCTGGTGGCGCACCGGTACGATATCCTGCTCATCAAGGACTTTTCGCGTTTTTCCCAGCGCAATAGCCGTGGACTGGTTGAACTGGAGGACTTGCGGGACGCGGGGGTGCGCATCATCTCGATCGGGGACGGCATCGATTTCCCGAACGACGACGACTGGCTGAAAATCCAGTTTCAGTTTCTCATCAACGAAATGCCGGTTACCGACACGAGCAAAAAGGTGCGCAATGTAATCCGCCGCCGACAAGTCGACGGCAAATGGATCTGCGCCGCGCCCTACGGTTATCTCATCAACGCACGGCGGGAGTTCGAGATCGTCCCGACCGAGGCCGAGATCGTGCGCACCATCTTCCGGCTCTACAATGAGGAAGGCTGGGGCTACAAGAAAATCGCCAACTACCTGACTGAGCAGGGCGTGCCCACGCCCCGCATGGCCGAGCGGGACCGCAAGGAAGCCGCCGGGATGCAATACCGGCGCGCGGTAAAATCTGCGTGGGCGATCGTCACGGTGCAGGGCATTCTGGACAACGATTTCTACATCGGCACCTTGCGGCAAAGCAGGTACACCCGCCAGAAGATCAATGGCAAGGACATCCGGCAGGACGAGGCCGAGCAAATCGTTATTGAGCGGCACCATCAGCCCATTCTGGACTACCGCACCTTTGCCATCACGCGGGCGCTGCGGGAAAAGCGCAGCACCGCGCACTACCGCGGCATCAAAAAGTATGACAATGTGTATTCCGGCTTTCTCTCCTGCGGCGACTGCGGCGCACCCATGTTCGCGATGAGTCGCAGCGACCTCAAACCGGCCTACACCTGCGGCACCTACCACCGCCGGGGGCGGGTGGGCTGCACCTCGCACCACATCCGAGCGGATAAGCTGGACGAGTTGCTGAAATGCTATATCCAGCGGGTGATGGATCATTCTACCGATATGCTGGAACAGCTCGACCGCGATCTGGAACACGAGCAGAAGGACGTCGCCGAGACCGAGCGGAGCGCCGACCATCTGGCAGCGGTGCTGATCGACTTGCAGGATGAGCTCAAAGTCACCAAGCGTCAGCGCATCCGCGACCTGATGAAGCACCCAGAGCAGGAAGTCCTGCTTGAAGGGACATACGATGGGCTGGAAGCCGACCTGCAAAAGAAAATCGAGGGCATCCGCCACCAGATCGAACTGCTGTCGGATAAGCGCAACACCATCATTCAGGTCAATCGGGCGGCTCGGACGGCCATGGAAGTGTTCCGCGATGTGCTTAACAAGGACCATTTGGAGCGTAATGACTTGGAACTGATCATTCACCATATCAAGGTCTACGAGGACCATCTGGAAATCCAGCTGCAGGCGGATGTGGACGCTATTCTGCAGTCTGCCACCGAGGAGAACACGGTAAATTTTAAGTTGGGCATCGAAAATATCGTACCATGCCGCCTCGTCCAACAGGCTTCGCGCCGAAAGGATAAGATTTTCGATGTCCATGTTATCAGTGACGGCGACAGCTCCGGTGTTCGCAGCTTTTCTCTTGCGCCGTATACAACTGTTGTATGCATTTCTTCCGGTATGCTTAAGGCAACACCGCACAAAGAAAAAATATGATATAATAAAGCC
>DXDO01000079.1 GCA_019115425.1 Candidatus Agathobaculum merdigallinarum
CAGATTCCAGCAAATTTTAAAAATTCATGAAAAACTGCGATTTCATGAGAAAACAAAAGAAAACATGGTGTTATTCTTTTCTGGTTTTGCGTAATAGTCAGATTTGGTCAGAAAAATCTCTTGCAAACTGCTGCCGCGGAAGATATAATAAAGACAAAGGTCAGGAAAGGTCAAATAAGTCCTTCCTGCCAAAGGAGTGATTCATCATGAAAATGTCGGATATCATTGCTGATTTTATCGGCGAGATGCTGTCGGATAACGGCGGCGTAGCAGAGGTGCAGCGCAAAAGCCTTGCCGACCGGTTTTCGTGTGTCCCCAGCCAGATCAACTACGTGATCGAAACCCGTTTCACGCCCGAACACGGCTATCTGGTCGAGAGCCAGCGCGGCGGCGGCGGATACATCCGCATCGTCCGCCTGATGGACGACAAGCAGCGCACTTTGCTCGAGGCCGCGCGCGGCATCGGCGGCCGGCTGACACAGAACGATGCGGCGCGGCTGACGCGCGCGCTGGTCTCCGCAGAGCTGCTCAGCCAGCGCGAAGGGCAGCTGCTCCTGTCCGCCTGTTCGGACGGCGCGCTGGCCGAGGTCAATAAATCCGACCGCGACCGCTTGCGCGCCGCAATTTTCCGATGTGCGGTCATGGGCATCGCGACAACCTAACCCCTTCTAAGAGGGACGCCGTCCCCCCACGAAATCAAACCGCGGCAAAGCCGTGGTTTGATAAAACCTTGTTCATCCTACTCTTTTGAAAGGAGTTTTGACTTATGAAATGCGAGAAATGCGGCAAGAATGAAGCGACGATGTACTATAAGGAAACCGTGGGCGGTGTGACGCGCGAAATGCACCTGTGCCCCGAGTGTGCACAGAAAGAAAATCTGGGCGGCGCGTTTGAAAACGCCTTCCAGTCCATGAACCACTTCTGGAGCGACCCGTTCCATTCGTTCCTCGGCGGCGGCTTCGGCAGCCTGTGGAACGACATGTTGGGTTCGCCTACGGCCACCATGCTGGGCACCGAGCGCAAGTGCCCGACCTGCGGCATGACCGAGAGCGAGCTGCGGCGCACCGGTCGCGTGGGCTGTCCGGACTGCTACAACACCTTCTCGGACATCTTAAACCCCTATGTGCAGAAGATCCACGGCGCAACGCAGCATATCGGCACCGCTCCGGCGTCGCCTGAGCAGCCGAAGGCCGATCCGATCGAATCTCTGCGGGCACAGCTCAAGACCGCGGTGGAAAACGAGGAATATGAGCAGGCCGCGCGCCTGCGCGATGAGATCCGCAGAATGGAGGGTGAGCAGAAATGAGCATGTTTGAGATCCACGGCGGCTTCACCGGTCTCGCGGCTTCCAGTCGCGTGCGCCTTGCGCGCAACCTCAAGGGCTACCCCTTCCGCCTGACCGATGCCCAGCATCAGGAGATCGCGGACAAGGTGTTCGCCACCCTGCAAAACAACCCGACCATCGGGCCGGAATTTGAAAAAAAACAGATCATCCCGCGCTCGACCGAGGCGTCCCAGCTGGTCGAGGAGCACCTGATCTCGCCCGATCTCGCCCAGAACGGCGGCTGGCTGATCGTCTCGGGGGACGGCGGCGTTTCCATCATGATCGGCGAAGAGGACCACCTGCGGCTGCAGGTCATCGGTTCCGGTCTGTGCCCCAAAGAGTGCCTCGAGACCGCAAACCGCATCGCGGCATTGATCGAATCCGCGCTCCCATTTGCCTATGACGAGCGACTGGGCTATCTGACCGCCTGCCCGACCAACGTCGGCACCGGCCTGCGCGCCTCGATCATGCTGCATCTGCCCCTCCTGACCGCCACCGGCGAGATCAATCAAATGGTCGGCTACGCTGGCAGCCGCGGCTGCGCGGTGCGCGGCGCCTATGGCGAGGGCTCCAAGGCGGTCGGCGGGTTCTACCAGATCTCCAACCAGGTCACGCTGGGCGCTTCCGCCGCCGAGCTGACCGACAAGCTGGTCGAGACCGCGACCACCATCATCGACGCGGAAAAGAAAGCGCGCGAACAGGTGCGCAGCCGAAACGAAGCCGGCCTGCGCGACCGCATTTACCGCGCGGCAGGCACGCTGCGTTCGGCCTACCTGATCGAGACCGCAGAAGCCGTCCAGTGCATCTCGGACGTGCTGGTCGGCCTGCAGATGGGCATGCTGTCCGGCATTGACCCGCAGAAGCTGTACACGCTTGAGCAGCGCATCCGGCCGGCCATGCTGACCGGCGCGCCGCAGGAGCGCGACCAGAAGCGCGCCTCCATGCTGCGCGAAGCCGCACAGAACATCCGGTTCGCGTAAAAAGCACATACGGGCGCACCCTGTGCGCCCCTGCGATACGTTATTTTTGATTGCCAACTCTGAAAGGAGTGTTGACTTATGTTCTATCAAAACCGTTTTACCGAACGCGCTCAGCAGGCGCTGACCAAGGCGCAGGAAGCCGCCGGTTCGTTCGGACACAGCTATATCGGCTCGGAGCACCTGCTGCTCGGCCTGCTGCGTGAGGGCGGCGGCCCTGCCGCCAAGGCGCTCGCCGCTGCGGGCGTGACCGACGAAGCGCTGGTCAAGCAGATCGAGGACCTGTCCGGCCGCGGCACGCCGGATTCCACTGCCCCGCAGGGCATGACCCCGCGCACCAAGCGCATCATTGAGCTGTCCATCCGTGCGGCAGCCCAGATGGGTACGGGTTATGTCGGCACCGAGCATCTGCTGCTCGGCATCCTCAACGAGGGTCAAAATGTTGCGCTCACCGCGCTGGCTAACCTCAAGATAACCCCGCAGATGCTGCTTGAAAAGCTGCAGGAAGCGCTCGGCGGCGTCCAGCAGGGAGGCTTTGCCGAAAACGGCGCGGCTGACAGCGCCTCTTCGGGCGATGCACTGTCCCAGTTCGGCCGCGACCTAACCGCCGCTGCCAAGGAAGGCAAGCTCGACCCGGTTATCGGCCGCTCAAAGGAGATCCAGCACGTCATCCAGATTTTGTCCCGACGCACCAAGAACAATCCTGCACTGATCGGCGACCCGGGCGTCGGCAAGACCGCCGTTGTCGAAGGTCTGGCGCAGAAGATCGTCGCGGGCGACGTGCCGGAGACTCTGAAGGACAAGCGCGTTGTCTCGCTCGACCTGACCGGCATGATCGCGGGCACCAAGTACCGCGGCGTGTTCGAGGAGCGCATCAAGAAGGTCATCGAAGAGCTGACCGCCAAAAAAGACACCATCCTGTTTGTCGATGAGATGCACATGCTGATGGGCGCGGGCGCTGCCGAGGGCGCAGCGGACGCCGCCAACATCTTAAAGCCCGCGCTTTCTCGCGGCGAGGTGCAGGTCATCGGCGCGACCACGCTCGACGAATACCGCAAGAACATCGAAAAGGACGCTGCGCTTGAGCGCCGCTTCCAGCCTGTCCAGATCGACGAGCCCTCCCCCGAGGATGCCGTTGAGATTTTGAAGGGCCTGCGCGACCGCTACGAGGCGCACCACCGCATCAAGATCCCGGATGAGGCCATCGACGCCGCAGTTAAGCTGTCTGTCCGCTATGTGAGCGGCCGCTTCCTGCCGGACAAGGCGATCGACGTGATTGATGAAGCGTGCTCGCGCGTCCGTCTGTCCACCCTGACCGCACCCCCGGATCTCAAGCAGCTGGAGGACGAGATCGCCGCCATCGCTGCAAAGAAGGAAGAAGCCGTCAAGGGGCAGGACTACGAGAATGCCGCCAAGCTGCGCGATGAAGAGAAGGCAAAGCGCGACGCGCTCGAAGCCCGCAAGAAGGAGTGGTCGGATGAGCAGACCAAGACGCACGGCGCGGTTACCACGGACGATATTGCTGCTGTTATTTCCGGCTGGACCGGCGTGCCGGTATCCCAGCTGACCGAGGACGAGGGCCAGCGCCTGCTGCACCTCGAAGACACGCTGCACAAGCGCGTCATCGGCCAAAACGAAGCCGTCACCGCGGTCGCCAAGGCGATCCGCCGCGGCCGTGTCGGCCTGCGCGACCCCAAGCGCCCGATCGGTTCGTTCCTGTTCCTCGGCCCGACCGGCGTCGGCAAGACCGAGCTGTCCAAGGCGCTCGCCGAAGCCATGTTCGGCGATGAAAACGCCATGATCCGCATCGATATGTCGGAATACATGGAGAAGCACGCGGTTTCCCGCATGATCGGCTCGCCTCCGGGCTATGTCGGCTACGACGAGGGCGGCCAGCTCTCGGAAAAGGTGCGCCGCCACCCGTACTCGGTCGTACTGTTCGACGAGATTGAAAAGGCACATCCGGATGTGTTCAACATCCTGCTGCAGATTCTCGAGGACGGCGTGTTGACCGACGGCCAAGGCCGCCATGTGGACTTCAAGAACACCATCATCATCATGACCTCCAACATCGGCGCGCAGAAGATCACCGGCAAGAACCGTAAGTCGCTGGGCTTTGGCGAGGGCGACGCGAGCGAGGCCGAGCGCACCTTTGAGCAGATCAAGGAAGACGTGATGGGCGAGCTCAAGAACGCAGTTCGCCCCGAATTCCTCAACCGCATTGACGACATCATCGTGTTCAACCGCCTGAGCGAGGACGAGATCGCCCAGATCGCAGACAACATGCTGCGTCAGGTCGCAGCCCGTATGCAGGACATGGAGATCACCATGGACTGGACCGACGCTGCGAAGAAGCACCTTGCCAAGGCGGGCTTTGACCCGATCTACGGCGCGCGTCCGCTGCGTCGCGCGGTCACGAACGAGGTCGAGGATCTTGTCGCCGAGGAGTCCCTTGAGGGACACATCAAGTCCGGCCAGCACGTCACGCTGGACGAGGCGGACGGCAAACTGGTCCTGCGTCAGGCAGACTCCGCAGTCCAGCCCGCTGAGATAAACGAATAAGTCATCCTTTCCCAAAAAGGGGCGCGGTCAAGCCGACCGCGTCCCCTTTTTTTGTCTGGTGGGATAAAAAAGAGCCTGTCCGATTGGACAGGCTCTTTTCGATTGCTATTTCGCAAGCATCATTTGACAAGAAAGACCAAGCAGATCAAGGCGCGGTCTGCCGCCGCATACAAAGGTACGCAAGGCAGAGCGCAACGCAGAGATGTGCCGGTATTTCGCAGTCAAAACTTACTTGGAAGCCTTGGCAGCGCGGATGGCGTCGATCATCATCGGAACAACCTTGAACAGGTCGCCGCAGATGCCGTAGTCCGCTACGTCGAAGATCGGAGCGGAGTCCGCCTTGTTGACCGCTACGA
>DXDO01000080.1 GCA_019115425.1 Candidatus Agathobaculum merdigallinarum
AGGAACGCCGCGATGAACAGCCACCATTTGCGCGCCTTGAGGCCGTACATGGCGAGCAGGGAGAGGAACAGCGTGCAGAAGATGTTCCAGTTGGTGAACTCGGCCACGAAGTCGTGCGGGTGGAAGGCCAGCACATAAAACGGCTGGGAGATCACCGCGAACAGCCCGAGACGGAACAGGTATTTCTTGATGTTCCGCGTGTAGAGCAGGCCGACGGTCATGCAGTAGCAGAAGATGGGGAACGCGAGACGGCCGATCCAGCGGAACCAGCCGACCTCGGGGAAGAACGCGCCGCCGATGTGGTCGATCAGCATGGCGATGATGGCGACGAGCTTTAAGAAATTCGTATCCAGGTTGGTCTTGAGCTTGGGCGCATCCGTCGGGAACACGGGCGGCGTGGTCAGCGCGGCGCGGATACGGGATAAGGTGAGATTTGCAGTCATTTGGGATGCCCTCCTTTTTCTTGTCTCCAGCATACCGCCTTTTAGGAGCCAAAACAAACGGCCCTGCCAAAAATGACAGGACTGATGTAAAGTTTGGCGCGGCAGGGGACAGGGATGTCAAGAACGACGCGTATGATGTAAAGTTTGGTTTGGCGATAGAGAGTGCCTGTGGTATAATTTATTGCGGTAAACAAAGGAGGAATGCCCATGCTTCGCATCGGCATCTGCGATGATTCGGCGGGGGCGCGGCTCAGCCTGCACGCCATGCTCGAGCGCCTGCTGGAAAAGCGCGCAGTCGAATCCCAGATCTACGAATTTTCCTCGGGCGAGGGACTGCTTGGCTGGATGGAAAAGCACACGGGCGAGGTCGATCTCGTCTTTTTGGATATTGAAATGGGCGGCATGAACGGCATGGAAGCCGCAAAAGCCCTGCGCGCGCAGAGCGACACCTTGCAGCTGGTGTTCGTCACGGGCTATACAGATTTTGTATTCGACGGTTACGCGGTCGGCGCGCTGGGCTATGTGATGAAGCCGCCGCAGGCCGAACAGATCGACGACGTGCTGACCCGCGCGCTCGCGGCGCAATTCAATGAGGCGGACAAGATCTTCCTGTGCCGCAATACGGACGGCCTGTTCCGCATCCCGAAAAAGTCCATCCGCTACTTTTACTCCGACCGGCGGCAGGTCACCTGCGTGACCGACACGCGCGAGTTGACCTTTTACGCACGGCTGGACGACGTGGCGGAGTCGGTCGGCGCGTCGTTTGTGCGCATTCATCAGCGCTATCTGGTGCGTGCGGGCGCGGTCGACCGCGTAGAGGGCGGCACGGTCGTGATCGGGGAGGACAAGCTGCCGGTCAGTCGGTCGTACCAGCCCACTGCGCTCGCGGCCATCGCGCGCGCCATGCTGGAATGAGGGGGCGCACAGGATGACAGCATGGGATTATCTTGCATGGGCGCTGACCTGCGTGTTCGGCGGCATTTTTCCGGCGCGCACGGCGCTGTATTTCCTCGCCCCAGCGAAGGGGCGGGTGCGCTGGATCGCGCCGTATCTGGTGATCGGCGCGGCGCTCGGCATGCCCACCTGGGCAGGGGACGGCAACCCACTTTATTATTTCCCGTTCCTGATCGCCGCTTTCCTCATCGGCTACGGCGGCAGGCCGGCTGCGCGGCTGGTCGTGGGCGTGATCTTTTTCGAGTGGATCATCGCATGGAGCATGATCGTGGACACGCGCGCAGTGCTGCCCGGCTCCGCAGGCTACTGGGGCGCGATGGCGTGGAAGTTCGCCATGTGGGCGGCGGTGTGGCTGCTCATGCGTCGGGTGTTCCGCGACGGCAAGCAGGTCGCCCTGTCCGGACGGCTGTGGGCGCTGCTCGGCCTGCTGGCGCTCTCGCCACTGCTGAGTGAACTCGCGTTCTCTATGTGGGACATCCGCGCCTACACGCTCGACGGTACGGACGCGCAGATCGACGCGGCGTTTTACACGCTGCTGCCCTTTGTTTTTGTCTCCGCGATCGCGCTGCTGTTCGCGGTCGTGCTGCTCTCGCGCCATCAGGCGCTCGAGCAGGAGCACCAGCTCGCGGACATGCGGGAATTATACTATCAGGGCATCCGACGGGAACAGGAGCAGGTGCGCCGTCTGCGGCACGACATGCGCAACCACCTGACCGCGCTTTCCGGCCTGCTTGAGCAGGGGGAGGACGGCCGCGCGGCGGACTATGTGCGCAGTTTGCAGGCGGCGACCGGCCCTTCCGGCGCCGGACGTTTTACGGAGAACGAGACGGTGAATATCGTGCTGTCCGCCAAGGCGCGCGAAATCGAGCGGGCGGAGCTGACGGCGGATATCAGCGCGGCCCTGCCGGAAAGCCTGCCCATTGCCGATCCCGACCTGTGCGCGCTGTTCGGCAACGCGGTGGACAATGCGATCGAGGCGGCGAAGGACGCTGCGGACAAGCGCATCACCGTGCGCGCCCGCGCGGACAAGGGTCTGCTCATGCTGCGCGTTGTAAACGCCTATGCGGGCAAGCGGGAAGAAAACGGGGAGGGGCTGTTCGGCACGACCAAGGCGGACAAACGCGCGCACGGCTTCGGCCTGCGTGGCATGCGCGAGATCGCCGCGCGCAACGGCGGCACGCTCGAGACCACGGCAAAGGACGGTATATTCGAACTGGTCGCCTGCCTGCCCTTGAAAGAATAGTCTTTGGGTAGTGCTCCGCTCTGCAATGTGATTCGGAGTATCCCTCATCAGACAGCGAGGCTGGCCCTGACCGCAATTCATAGAAATACATACCCAAATGGACGGTCTGACCGTTTCAGCAGGTTCCTGTGTCCCTGTTCTGGGGGCCTGTTGGGACCCCTTGGGGAGTGTCTGAGATGGCACGGATATGCCGATTTCATCATAGAAAAGGAAAAAAGCCTGTTTT
>DXDO01000081.1 GCA_019115425.1 Candidatus Agathobaculum merdigallinarum
GACTATCTGGTGTTATGTAGTCTTGCAAAGCGTAAAGCACAAGGTACTTTTCCGGCGATACATAATACTCTATAGCTTTGGTCTTAGGTGTACAGAAAAGCCAAAGATTATCACTGAGTTTATGGTAGCGCGCAGAGAAGTCTGCGATTATGCTTTCTAAATCGGCAGCCGTACAACGAAGGGTTGAAATGTCACAGCAAAGCATGTAATACATGGTAATCCACCTCCTTTCTGTTTTTATTTTAACAGATGGGGTGGGGAAGGACAAGCCAGCGTTGCAGGAGGTGAAGAAATTTGAAACGTAACAAGGAAATTCAGATCGTCTGCGATACTATGCAGGAGTTCGGATTCATGGAAACAGAGGAGCTCAGGGCAGCGATCAAGGAGGGGCTTAAACGTGTCAGAGCTGAGAAATTTGCAGAATCAAGAGCCAAAAAGATCGGGCTCAAGTGAAAGGAGGCAAGACAAATGAATCAAAGCAAATGCACCAGATTAAAAAGCGTTATCGCAAGACATGCAGTTCTAGAAGGCGCGGAAACGAAAAAGGCGCAGGCTGAGCGGGCATTGATTGAGAAACAGCGCTACGTTCGCCGCCTTGACAACCCCGGCGCTTTCACGCTGGACGAGCTGGAAAATCTCTCGCGGGCATTTAAGATCCTGTGGAGCGAAATTGCGGAGGCGCTGACATGAAACATAAACTTTTCGCCGCATGGCTCGCCATCCCATTCGCGGCGGCCGTTGCCTCGGACAGCGGCGCACCACTCAGTGTGATCGCCTGCATTGTGCTGGCGTGGATCGTGTCTTCGCTGGTCTGGCTGGAGCTGTACCGCCGGCACGAGGAAGAAAAGCGCCAAAGGAGGTTGGACGCATGCCGCAGGCAGTCGCGGAAAGCCGGGTGATCTGGCGCCACCCGCGCGGCCGGTTTGATGTGGTCGAGACCTGCAGGACAAGCCCATTGGGACCGCCGTATCGCATCCGCGAGGCGGTATTTACGCCGGAGCGGGACGAGCGCGGGCAGATCAGCGAGACGGTCAACAACAAGGTTTTCAATTCCGGGACGAACAAGTCTTGGGACCCGCCTAAACCGATCAAGGCGCACCGGGAATATAAGCCGATCACCGCGCAGGAGGGCGTGATGATTATGGACATGTACCGCGAGGGCTGGCCGGTCAGCAAAATCGCACAGGCAGTGCACCGTGACAGGACGAAGGTCAGTGAGTACATTACAATGCAACAATGAAAAAGCCGCCCCCGGAATGGCAGTTCCGAGAACGGCAAACAACTTTACACACCTTTATAATACCCGCAAGGAGGCGGGAAGTCAATGAAAATCGAAACTTTAACTGAAAAAATCACGAACGGCAAGTTTTCGGCAGTCGTAGATTATGCCAGCGATACCGTCAGCGTGGATATTGGGGACGGCAGTGAGCCGTTTGCCATTTCATTCTGCGCGGTGGACGGCCTTGCCGATTTTCTCGGCATCGTGAAAGAGAGGGTCGACTGATGAATATCGAGATCAAGAGCATGGATATTGTGAATTTCAAGTGCTTTCGCAACCTTCATCTTGACTTTCACAGCGGCATCAACACGATCTATGGGAAAAACAGCGCAGGGAAGAGCAGTGTATTTGATGCTTTCACTTGGCTGCTGTTCGGCAAGGACAGCCACGGCAACAGCGCCTTCTCAATTAAGCCCACCGGCGCAGCGCCCGGCGTCATGCCCGAGGTCACCGCAGTGCTTTCGGTAAACGGTGAGACGCTTACCCTTCGAAAAACGCTGCGCGAACGGTGGGAAAAGCCTCGCGGCAGTACGGAAGCACGTTTTGCAGGCAACACCACGGACTATTTTGTGGACGATGTGCCGCGCAAGGAGGGCGAGTACAAGCGCATCATTGCAGGCTACATAGACGAAGCGCAGTTTAAGATGCTCACCAGCGTCTACGCCTTCGCCCGTGATATGCACTGGAAAGACCGCCGCGCGCTGCTGTCCGAGATCTGCGGCCTGCCGGATGATGCAAGCCTGCTGGCGGGCGCACCGCAGTTTGCGGAACTGGCTGACGCCGTCGGCCGACGGACAGTAGATGATTACAAGGCGGCACTCATGGCGCAGCGCAAGGGCGCGAATGCATCGCTCAACACTTTGCCTGTCCGCATTGATGAGTGCGAACGCATGGTGCAGGAACTGGCCGGGTTGCCGTTTGAACAGGCACGCCGGACTGCCGAGGCACTGCAGAACGACCGTGCGCGGGTGCAGACAGATATCGTCAAGCTGGACGGCGATGCGCTGATCGCCCAGGCCGAGAACGAGCGCGACGAGCTGAATAACCAATTGCGTGAGCTGGAAAACGAGAACCGCGCCCACCGGGACAGCCAGTATGTGCCGGTAGAGGACGAGACAGCCGAGCTGATGCACGCAGACGAGCAGGCACAGGAGGCGCTCGATCAGGCCAAGCGCATACAGTCTGACCTGCAGCAGCGCATCACAGGTGGAAACGCCCGCTTGGATGAATACCGCGCCCGCTGGCGTGCGATCGACAAGGAGCAGTTTACCGGCGGCACCTGCCCGACCTGCGGCCAGACCCTTCCGGCGGCAGAACTGGAGGCGGCAAAGAAACGGTTCGAGACCAGTAAGCAGGACCGCAAGAACGGCCTGCTCGAGGACAGCAAGCTACTCAAGGCGGACATCGCATCCATGCAGGCACGCTTGCAGGAGGTAGAGGCGTCCTTGCCCGGCCTACAGGCGGCTGCAGATCAAGCCGCGCGTGCTCTTGCCGATTACACACCGCCCGCGGCGCCGGTGATCGAGGACCTGCCGGACTATGCGCGCCGCAAGGATGCACTGCACCGCTCGTTGGATGACTGTAACCGCAGGATCGAGCGCCTGCGCACGGATAAGCAATCCGAGCGTGATCGGCTGGAAAGCGAGTACAGGGCAATCACTTCTCGAATCCTCGAGAATGATGCTACGCTCGCCAAAGAGCAGACGCTTGCAGATACCCGCCGCCGCGTGACCGAATTGCAGGAAGAGCAGCGCCGTGCCGCCGCCGAGATTGAGGAAATGGATCGCATGATCGAGCTGTGCGAGGAGTTCGCACGGTTCCGCGTGCAGTCTGTCGAGCAGTCGGTCAACAGCAAGTTCAGGCTGGCTCGTTTCCGCCTGTTCACGGAGCAGATCAACGGCGGGCTGGCGGACTGCTGTGATGTGGTGGTGGACGG
>DXDO01000082.1 GCA_019115425.1 Candidatus Agathobaculum merdigallinarum
CGAGCCGCCCTTGCGCCCGCGCGCGATGATATACGGCGTGTCCCCGCCGAGAAACAGCTCCTTGGACTCGACCACGTTGACAAACCCGACCGGCACGCCGATCACGAGCGCAGGCGATACCGCGCCCTCCCCGATCAGCTCGTGCAGACGGATGAGCGCGGTCGGCGCGTTGCCGATCGCAAAGATCAGCGGCCCGTCGAGCCTTGCCGCGTGCTCCATCGAGACGGTCGCGCGGGTCACGCCGCGCGCCTTTGCCTCGCGCGCAACGGCCTCGTCCGCCATCAGGCAGACCGCCTTGCCGCCGAGCTTTGCAAGCGTCGGCTTGCTGATGCCGGCCAGCGCCATGTTGGTGTCGGTCACGATGGTCGCGCCCGCCTCGAGCGCGGCTTTTGCCTTTTCCACCGCGTCCGGCGAAAAGCACAGGTTATCCGCATAGTCAAAATCCGCGCTTGTGTGGATGACCCGCTTGACCACCTCGGCAATACCGTCTGGGAAGGTGCGGCCGCCCAGTTCCTCCGTGATGATCGCAAAGCTGCGCTTTTCGATGTCCGCGGGCTTCATGTGTCCGTTCAAAATTCGATCCCCTTCCGCGCGCCGACGCCCTTGTCAAACGGGTGGCGGCGCTTTACCATTTCCGTGATATAATCCGCACGCGCCTGCAAGCCTTCGGACGGATTGCGGCCGGTCAGCACGACCTCAAGGTCGTCCGGCTTGCCGTCCAGAAATGCGATCAGTTCCTCCTCCGACAGAAAGCCGCCGGAGACCGCAGCGCACACCTCGTCCAGCACGAGCAGGGTCGCGCCCTCGCGCACGGCAAAGCCGGTCGCGGCGGCAAAGGTGCGGCGGATGGCCGCGCCGCATTCCTGTTTTTCCTCCTCGGTCATCTGGAAGGAGAACTTGCCGCAGGGGTTGGCCGCCAGCATGGTGACGTTTTCCTGCTTTGCCATCGCGCGGCACTCGCTCGAGGTGCCGTCCTTCAAAAACTGCACGAGCACCACCTTGCCGCCCGCGCCTGCATGCCGCACGGCAAGGCCGACCGCGGCGGTCGTTTTGCCCTTGCCTTCGCCGCAGTAAATGTGAATCAGTCCGGTTTCGCTCATTCTTTGCCCTCCAGTATCCGGTAAACCATGTCCATATCGAGCGACTGCCGCACGGTATCCGCCAGTCGGTCATATTGTTCTTCCTTATATTGCGCGGTGTCGTATGCCGTATCCGCGAGCGTTATGCCCTTTCGCGCGGCCAGCGCCTGCGCGAGCGCCAGCGCAACGCCCGGCGCGTCGAACACGCCGTGCAGGTAGGTGCCGTAGGCGTTTTCGGCCTGGCAGCCGTCCTCGATGGGCGCCTGACCCGCGCGGGAGAGCTGCACAAGCGGCTTTGCGTCCGCCGCGCGCGTGGTCTCGCCCATGTGGATCTCGTAGCCCGTCACCGGCATGCCGGACAGCGGCACCAGCACGCCGGAAAGCTCCCCCAGCGTACCTTCCGACTGCACGGTGGTCTTTTTCGGGTGAAACACCGTGTCGATCGGCAGCAGCCCCATGCCGCGCAGGCTGCCGCCGCCCTCCGCGCCCTCGGGGTCGGAGACCGACTGCCCCATGATCTGATAGCCGCCGCACACGCCGAACACCGGCGTGCCCGCCGCGTGCTGCTTTAAGATCTGCGCCTCCATGCCGCTCTCGCGCAGCCATTTGAGGTCGCCCAGGGTGGACTTGGTGCCCGGCAGGATGATGAGGTCCGCGCCCTCGAGCTGGGCGGGCTTGTCCGCATAGGACACGCCCACGCTCGTCACGCGGGAAAGCGCGGAAAAATCCGTGAAGTTCGACAGCCGCGGCAGGCGCACGACCGCAATGCGGATCTGGGAAACGCCGCCCGCGCTGTCCAGCCGCTCGGATAAGCTGTCCTCGTCGTCAATATCGAACTTGCCGTACGGCACCACGCCCACGACCGGCTTGCCGGTCAGCTCCTCCAGCTGAGCAAGGCCAGGGCGCAAAATCTCCACGTCACCGCGAAATTTGTTGATGATAAGGCCGCGGATGCGCGCCTGCTCGTCCTCCTCAAGCAGCTTTACCGTGCCGTAGAGCGACGCGAACACGCCGCCGCGGTCGATATCGCCCACGAGCAGCACAGGCGCGTCCACGAGCTTGGCCAGTCCCATGTTGACAATGTCGTCCTGCTTGAGATTGATCTCTGCCGGACTGCCCGCGCCCTCGATCACGATGATGTCATACTCGGCCGCAAGGCTGTCATACGCCTGCTTGACCACTGGGATAAGCGCCCGCTTGTCGCCCCAGTATTCGCGCGCCGTGCGGTTGCCGCGCGCCTCGCCCATCACAATGACCTGCGAGCCGACGTCGCTCGTCGGCTTGAGCAACACGGGGTTCATCCGCACATCAGGCGCAATGCCTGCCGCCTCGGCCTGCGCGGACTGCGCGCGGCCCATCTCCTTGCCGTCCGCGGTGATGAAGGAGTTGAGCGCCATGTTCTGTGCCTTGAACGGCGCGACCGAATAGCCGTCCTGCCGGAAGATGCGGCAGAGCGCCGTACACAGCAGGCTTTTACCCGCGTTCGAGCAGGTTCCCTGTACCATGATGCACTTTGCCATCAGCATTCCTCCTGTATCGCGTCCAGCGCGGCAAGCAGCCACGCAGTCTCGCCCCTGGTTTTGACTGCGGTGCGATAGAAGCCCGCGCCCAGCCCGCGGTAGTTCGCGCAGCTGCGGATGAGCACGCCGCACGCCGTGAGTTTTTCCCGCAGCTCCGTGTCCTGCGAGCGGAACAATAAAAAATTCGCCTCGCTCGGGAACACGGTCATGCCGCGGTGGCCGAGTTCCTCCGCGAGGTAGGTGCGCTCCTGCGCGATGCGCGCCGCGGTCTGTTCCGCGAACGCGTTTTCCTGTGCGGCGGCCGCCGCGCAAGCCTGCGCAATGACCGACACATTCCACGGCTGCCCCGCGCGGTACAAGCCCTCGATCAGCTCGGTATTCGCCGTCATGCACCAGCCGAACCGCACGCCCGGCACGGCGTACATCTTGGTATAGGCCCGCAGCAGCACCAGCTTAGGGCAGTCCGCGAGCAGGCCTTTCAGTGTGTGCCGCGCGCCGTCCGTCAGGAAATCCTGAAAGCACTCGTCCACGATGATCCACGCACCGTATTCCGCGCATTTCTCCACGATCCTGTGCAGAAGCGGCGGCTCGATCGTGCGCCCGGTCGGGTTGTTAGGATTGCACAAATAGACTGCATCGATTTCGGGCGTCATATCCGAAAGGATGCGCTCGGTCACCGCGAACCCCTCGTCCTCGCGCAGCAGATGGAAGCGGACATCCGCGCCCGCGAGCGTGCGCTCGTATTCCGCGAAAGTCGGCGCGGTCAGCAGCGCGGTTTTGGGGCGCAGCACAGCCGCCAGCCGGTCGAGCACGTCCGCCGCGCCGTTCCCGCAGTAGAGCCAGTCCGGACAGACACCCTCCGCCGCACCGATCGCGCGCCGCGCCGCGCGGCAGAACGGATCGGGATAGCGCGTGCAGTCCTCGACCGCGTGGTGCATCGCCTGTTTCACCGTTTCTGGGATGCCGAACGGGTTGATATTCGCAGAAAGATCGAGCGGCATACGGCCGCAGGCTTCCGCATAGGAATACACGTCTCCGCCGTGTACATATTCGGGCATATCGTCCCTCCTTCCGTCAACCGAGCGGCGGCCAGTCCAGAATCAGCCGCACCATCGCGCATAGCACGAGCGCGAGCACGCTCGCCGTGGTCATCAGGTCGATCGACCGCAGGATATCCCCGCGATTGATCTCGCGGTCTGGGTCGCCGAACGCCGCTTTTTTCACTGTCTTGCCGAAATAGCTCGCATCGCCGCCTAGCTGCACATGCAGCGCGCCCGCGCAGGCCGACTCGGTCTGTCCCGCGTTGGGGCTTTTGTGCCGGTTGCGGTCGCGGCGATAGACGCGCAGCGCGTTGCGGTTGTCCAGATGCAGCATGCCCGCGCCCGCGATCATGCAGGCGGCGGCCAGCCGCGCGGGAATAAAGTTGAAAATATCGTCCATCCGGGCGGAAAACTTGCCCAGATATTCGTACTTATCGTTGTGGTAGCCGACCATCGAGTCCAGCGTGTTGACCGCTTTGTAGAGAAAGCCCAGCGGCGCGCCGCCGATCAGCATGAAGATCATGGGTGAGACCACGCCGTCGGTCGTGTTCTCCGCCACGGTCTCGACTGCGGCCTTGATGACGCCTTCCTTGTCGAGCGCCGCCGTGTCGCGGCCGACATACATCGCGACCGCCTTGCGGCCCGCGTCGAGCGATTCGTCCAGCGCGGAATACACATGCACGCCCGCGTCCGCAAGGCTCTTGCGCGCGAACAGCGTCCAGCACAGCAGCGCTTCCGCTCCAAAGCCCAGCCAGAAGTTCACATCTCGCAGCCAGCGCAGCAGGAAAAACGGCACGGCAAAGCTCACGCCGCACACAATGATCCACAGAATCACGCCCGCAGCGGTCAGCGCGCGCGGGGTTTGGGGGAAAATCCGCCGCAGCAGCTTTTCCGAAAGCGATACCAGCTTGCCCACCGCGCAGATCGGGTGCGGCAGCTTTTGGGGGTCGCCGAAAATCCAGTCCAGCAAAAAGCCGAGCAGTACGGCACAGGTCACATACATGGCTTTTTTCCTTTGATCCACTGCGGCACGCCCGCCACCACGCGCACGACCGCGTCCGCCTCCTCTGCGAGTGCGCAGCACAGATGGCCGACCGCCTCGCGGTAGTCCTCGTCCGCGCGGGCCAGCGGCACCACGCCGCAGCCGACCTCGTCGCAGGTGATCACATGCCCGCGTAAGGCCTCCAGCAGCGCCATCGGGTCGCGTCCGGCGGCAAGCTCGTCCCGCACGCGCGCATGCAGGTTTTGAACAAGCGGCAGCGCAGGATACAGCCGCTTTGCGAGCGCGGCCTTGCCCTGATACGCGCCGCCAACCAATAATACCGTCATACCATCAGCCCTCCAAACGCGGCACACGCGAGCGCAATAAGCTCGGACAGCGAAATGCAGAAGCCCGCCAGGTCGCCCGTGATGCCGCCGAAAATCCGGCGGCTCAGCCGTTCATGCAGTCCGTACCACAGCAGCAGCACGACCGCCCAAACCTTCGCTGCACGGATACCATACGGCACCGTATACACTAGCAGCCCCGCCGCGGTCACAAACAGCGCAAATTCGATCATCAGCGCCACGGCGACCACCTTTTTGTCGCTGTTCTCCGCGAAAAGATGCGCCAGCCCGGTGTCCTTCGCGCAGGGCGACAACACGATCTTGCATCCGCCCAGCGTGCGCGCCACAGCAAAGCCCAAAAACACCACCGGCAGCAGCGCGGGCGTCTCGTAAATCTGCGCAAAGCACGCCGCCTCGGCCAGCAGGAACGCCCCCAGCCATATCAGCCCGAACGCGCCGACATGCGGGTCTTTCAGGATCGCGAGCCGCTTCTCGCGGTCGCCGTAGGAGCAGAGCGCGTCGCAGGTGTCGCACAGGCCGTCCAGATGGATACCGCCCGAGATCATGAGCGGAATGAGCGCCGCACCGACGGCATAAAACAGCGCCGCCGCGCCGAAATGCGCGCAGAACAGGTACCACAGCCACTCCATCGCGCCGATCAGCACGCCGACCAGCGGCAGGAAGGACAGCGCCCAGCGCATGGTTTTTTTCTCCCACTGCACCTGCGGCACGGGCACCGCCGAATAGAGCGAAAACGCAACCAACAGGCCGCTCCATGCACTTTTCACCGTGTTTCCTCCTCCTTTATGGGCAGTAAAATACCGCACACCGATTCATAGACTGCATCCGCGCGGGCGCAGAGCGCGGCGTTCAGCCGCCCAAGCAAGTGGATATACCGAACGGCCTCTGCCGGATAAGGCAGGCCGTCCGAAAAAATTTCGTTGGTGACAACGACCAGCGTTTCGCAGCAGTCTTGCAGGCGCTCGATCCCTGCAAGGATGCTGCCGAACGCTGCGTCCTTCGCGCCTTCGGGCGCAAACAGCTCGTTGGCCAGCAGGTTGCCCAAATCCTCGAGCAGGATGCCGTCATACCGCCGGTCAAGTTTCAGCCCTGCGAGGTCCAGCGGCCGTTCGACCGTCTGGAATCCCTTGCCCTGCCGCAGGACGCGGTGCCGCGCAATGCGCTTCTCCGCCGTCGCGCCAAAGGGCTGCATGGTCGCCAGATACAGGCGGGAGACCGGCGCACGCTCGCACAAAATCCGCTCCGCGTGCGCGGACTTGCCGCTCGCGGAGCCGCCAGTGACAAGGATCAGCATGGTTTCCCTCCTGTATCGCAGAACTTATTTTGTTTCATTTCTCTGGGAAGCCGGGCAGCAGACGCGCAATCGGCTGCCCTTCTATCACGTTCGCTGCAAGAATCCGCTCGGTACCGCGATAGATGTCCAGCGCAGCGGCATCAGGGTAATACATGATGTGATAGCTGCCCGCAGCACGGTAATCCACATGAACAGCATACCGCGCGTCATCGGAAAACTGGTTTTGCGAAGCCCACCTGCGCCGCACCTTTGTTTCGCACAGCACCTGATACAAAGCTTCGACATCCTGCGTCTGTCTTGCCTCAAATTGTGTGCCTGGATTTTCCAATCCCAGCACCTGTACTGCCATCGGCTGTTCGGCTGGCAGATACTCCACAACCGTATGCACAGCCAGAAAGCGAAAGCCTGTCGCCCCTGCCGCGACCACAAATATAACCAACAGCGTTACGATCAAAAAGCGTTTTTTCATGTCTTTCACCATTCTCATCCCACCTCTGCAATTTCAGAGATGGGATCACGTCAGCTCCTGATAGGCTTCGATCCCCATCTCGTCAAAGCGCGGCATACCGTCATACGCCGCAAGCACCAGATCGAGCAGAGCAACTGCAACGACCGCGCCCGTGCCTTCGCCGAGGCGCATCCCCGCGCTGATAAAAGGCGTGCAGCCAAGCGCCTCAAGCAGCAATTTTCCCGCGGGTTCCGCCGACTGGTGCGCCGCGATCAGATAGCCGCGCACGGCGGGGCACAGCCGCACCGCGGTCAGCGCCGCTGCGCACGAGATCACGCCGTCCAGCACGACCGGCAGGCCACATGCCGCCGCACCAAGGTACAGCCCCGCCAGCCCCGCAATGTCCAACCCGCCGACCTTGTGCAGAATGTCCACCGGATCGTTTGGGTCAGGCCGATGCAGTTTGAGCGCGGTCTCAATAGCGCGCACCTTGCGCGTGAGCCCCTCGGAGGACAGGCCCGCGCCGCGGCCGGTCACGTCGCGCACATTGGCGCCGGTCAGCACGGCAGCGACCGCCGCGCTCGTCGTGGTATTGCCGATGCCCATTTCGCCGCCGCAGACCAGCCGATAGCCCTGTGCTGCGCACCGCTCCGCCAGCTCGATGCCGGTCTCGAGCGCGCGCACCGCTTCCGCGCGCGTCATGGCGGGCTCTTTGGTCATATCCGCGGTGCCGTACCGGATCTTGCGGCGCAGGATGCGCTCGCCCTCCACGTCGCGCGCCACGCCGATGTCTACCGGAACGCTGTCCATACCAATGTGCGCCGCCATCAGGCAGACCGTGGATTTGCCGCGCCCCATGTTCTCAGTCACTGTGGCGGTGACCTCCTGTCCGCACTGGGTCACGCCCTGCGCCACCACGCCGTTGTCCGCGCAGAATATGACGACCGCCCGTTTGCCGATCGAGGGGCGCGCTGTGCGCTGGATCGCCGCCAGCTGCGCGACAGCATCCTGCAACAGCCCCAGACTGCCCAGCGGCATCGCAATCTCCGAAAAACGGCGGCGCGCCGCTTCGCGGCTGTCCTCACACGGCGGCCGAACCGCCGCGATCGCCTGCTGTAAATTCATCTCGGGCACCTCCTCCGTGCACATGCGCGCACAAAATTCTGCGCAAACACGGGATTCGCGCGAAAATACAGATGCGGAAAGCCCGCATACAGAGTTTCAGATGCGTGGACGCAGTCCCACGCGCGGCCGTTCGGCTTTTGCGCGCGGAATGCGCTGCCGTCCGCGCCAGACTGCGCGTAATGGAACTCGTGCGCGCGGATGGAATCGCCCGCGCGGCACAGCAGATTGTCCCGTCCGGCGGTCAGCGTCACATAGCCGAAGGGCTGGAGCTTGCCCGTCATATGTGCCTCCGCATCGATCACGCCCGCCATCTCCGCGCCGTCCAGCGTGCGGTGCAGGTACAAAAAGCCGCCGCACTCCGCGATGGCCGGCAGGCCGCCCAGCACCGCGTTTCGCACACTTTCCCGCATGGTGCGGTTTGCGGCGAGCTTTTCCGCATACAGCTCGGGATAGCCGCCGCCAAGATACAGCCCGTCGATATTCTCCGGCAGCTTTTCATCCTTCACCGGTGAGAATTCAATTAGCTCCGCGCCCAGCGCACGCAATACGTCAAAGTTGTCCGCATAGTAAAAGCAGAACGCCTCATCCCGCGCGACCGCGATGCGCACCGGCCTGTCCGTCACCGGCGAAAGCGGCGCGCGCCCGTCCGCAAGCGGCGGCGCGGTATGTGCGAGGGCGGTCAAGCCGTCCAGATCGAGTGTTTCCTCTGCCGCGTCCGCAAGCAGATCAAGCTTCGTCTGCAAATCCCTGATCTCCTGCGCGGTCACAAGGCCGAGGTGGCGATTCGGAATCTCCGCTTCCGGCACCAGCGGCAGGCAGCCGAACACCGGCAGCCCCGCCTGCTCCGCAATCGCCTTATAAAAGGGGTACATCGCCTTGGACACCCCGTTCAGGATCACGCCGCGCAGCGTATTCGGCGCAAAATCCCGAAACCCTCCAATCTCCGCCGCGAGCGAGAGCGACTGCCCGCGCGGCCGCACGACCAGCACGGCAGGGGTGTCGGTCGCACGCGCCAGGTGCGCGGCGGATGCCGTGTCGCTTGTACCGGAAACACCGTCGTAAAAGCCCATCACGCCCTCGATGATGCCGAGTCCGCCCGCTGGAACATGCCGCGCGAGCTGGCCGCGCACCTCGGTTTCGTCCACAAAGAACAGGTCGAGGTTGCGGCTCGGAATGCCGAGCACCGCGGTATGGAACATGGGGTCGATATAGTCCGGTCCGCACTTGAACGCCGCAAGCCGCTCCCCACGCCGCTGGAGCGCGCGCAAAAGCGCGCTCGTCACGGTCGTTTTGCCGCAGCCCGAACCGGTGCCTGCGATCAGCAGGCGGGGCGCGTGATTCGTCATCTGTTTCCGCCTCCCGACAGGATAAACACCGGATTGTTCGCGGTCATCATGGTATACGCCCCGACCGATCTGCCGCGCGCTGCGGAAAGCTGGGTGATCTCTACATCTGCAAACCCGAGCGCGGACAGCGCGGCCTGCGTTTCATGCAGCGTCTCGAGCGCGATCGCGTTGACCACCACGCGCACCGCCGGATTCTTTTGCTTTGCGATTTCGAGGATGCGCCGCATCGCGCCGCCGCTCCCGCCGATGAACACACGGTCCGGCGCGGGCAGGGCTTCGAGCGCGTCCGGCGCCGCGCCCTCGATAATCCGCACGTTGTACCCGCCGAGCCTGCGCCGGTTTTCGTGCAGCAGGGCGACCGCCTCCGGCTTGCGCTCAACCGCGTATACCAGCCCGTCGGATGCTTTGCGCGCCAGCTCAAGCGTCACCGCGCCCGTGCCCGCGCCCACGTCCCAGACCGTGTCATGCGGCTGCACCTCAAGGCGGCTGACCGATACCCAGCGCACCTCTTCCTTGGTCATGGGCACCTTGGCGCGGGTCAGCATCCCGTCCCGCACCGGCTGGGAAGCGTTTACCGCGTCCGGATGCTCGATCAGCAGCACCGCCAGATTGCCGCAGGACTGATCTGCCAGTGTCTCCGCAGTTCCGGTTTCAACGCGCTCGTCTGCCGCGCCGAGGTTCTCGCCGAGATGCACGGTCAGGCCGCCCAGACCCGCGTCCGCGAGCGTTTTGCACACTTTGGGGGCGGTGTTTTCCCCGCCCGTGAGCACGAAGGTTTTTTTATGGTAGCTGACCGCGCCGAGGATGCTGCCCGCGCGCCCGTGCAGGCTGCGCACACAGGCGTCGTCATACGAAACACCGAGCTTCGCACAGAAATACTGCATGCTGGACAGGCCGCAGACCAGCCGCACATCGCCATGCGGGGCAAGCTGCTCCCGCAGCCGCCCGGCGGCGCTGAAAAAGCCCACGTCGCCCGAAACCAGCACGGAAACCGTCTGCGCATCGGACGCGATCGCCTGCGCCGCAAGCTGGTCGAACGGACAGACCACAGCGCGGTCACAGACCGCGGTCAGCCGCTGGGTGGCGAACACCGCGTCCGACGCCGCGAGCGCGTGCGCGGCCTCACCGGTCAGGCTGTCCGGCGCGCCCATGCCGGCGCCAATGATATAGAATCTGCGGGACATAAAGCACCTCCTGTGGATGGAAAATTGAGAATGGAAAACAGGCCGCAGAGCATTCATTCTCCATTCCACATTTGCAATTCTCAATTCCCGAGCGCTGCGATGCTCTCCTCTGCTGCTTGGACAGTAAAGGCCAAATCCTTTTGCGTATGTGCAGACGAGACGAACATCGCCTCGAACTGGCTGGGCGCAAGATATACGCCGCGCGATAACATCTCATTAAAATACTTTGCGTATTTCTTTGTATCGCTGGTCTTGGCGGCTGCGAAGCAGTCCACCGGGGTCTCGGTGAAGTACGGACACAGCAGCGAACCGACCTGATTGACCTGCATGGCGACGCCGTGCTGTTTTGCGCTCTCGCGCAGGTGATTTGCGATATACCGCGCCGAGGTCTCCATGACCGTATAGATCTCCGTGTGGTCGGTCAAAATCCGAAGCTGCGTCAGTCCCGCCGCCATTGCGACCGGATTGCCGGACAGCGTGCCCGCCTGATACACCGGACCGCATGGCGCGACCTGCTCCATCAACGTGCGCGGGCCCGCATATGCGCCGACCGGCATGCCGCCGCCGATGATCTTGCCATAGGTGACGAGATCGGCGCGCACGCCGAAATACTCCTGCGCACCGCCCGCCGCGAGCCGGAAGCCCGTGATGACTTCGTCAAAAATCAGCAGGCTGCCGTGCTTGTCGCACAGGTCGCGCAGGCCCTGCAAAAAGCCGTCCTTCGGCGGCACAACGCCCATGTTCGCTGCGACCGGCTCGACGATCACCGCCGCGACCTGTCCGTGGTTGGCGTCCAGCAGGCGTTCGACTGAGGCAAGATCGTTGTACTGCGCCATCAGCGTGTCCTGCGCCGCGCCGCGGGTCACGCCCTTGGAGTCCGGCTCGCCCTGCGTGAGCGCGCCGCTGCCCGCGCCGACCAGCATCGCATCCGAATGGCCGTGGTAGCAGCCCTCGAACTTGATGATCTTGTCGCGTCCGGTCGTGCCGCGCGCAAGTCGCACTGCGCTCATAACCGCCTCGGTGCCCGAGTTGACCATACGCACCATTTCGATATGCGGCACCATCTCGACCATCTTCTCCGCCATCTCGACCTCAAGCGCGGTCGGCGCGCCGAACGACAGGCCGTTCACCATGCGGTCATAGACCGCTTTCAGAATGTCCGGATGGCTGTGACCAATCACCATCGGCCCCCACGAGCCGACATAATCGATGTATTCCAGCCCGTCCTCGTCCAGCACATGGCTGCCGAGGCCCTTGACGATAAAACGCGGCTTGCCGCCCACTGCGCGGAACGCGCGCACGGGTGAGTTGACGCCGCCGGGCAGCACCTTGCATGCCCGCTCAAAAAGCTGTTCGGATTTCGTCATATCAGCCGATGTCCCCCTTCCGGATCGCGTCCGCGAGCTCGGGCGCATAGTAGGTAATGAGGATATCTGCGCCCGCGCGGTAGATGGACACCGCCGACTCGCACATCACGCCGTATTCATCGATCAGGCCGGCCTTTGCCGCGGCTTTTATCATCGCGTATTCGCCCGAAACCGCATACGCCGCGACCGGCAGGTCGAACCGCTGCCTGCACTGGTACACCAGGTCGAGGTAGCTCATCGCAGGCTTGATCATCAGGATGTCCGCGCCCTCCTGCACGTCGAGCGCGCACTCGCGCATGGCCTCGCGACCGTTGTGCCAGTCCATCTGATAGGAGCGGCGGTCGCCGAACGACGGCGCGGAGCCTGCCGCGTCGCGGAACGGGCCATAGAAATAGGAAGCATACTTGGCCGCATAGGACATGATCGGCACGTTGACAAAGCCGTTCTCGTCCAGCGCCGCGCGGATGGCCGCGACACGGCCGTCCATCATATCCGAGGGCGCGACCATGTCCGCGCCCGCCTTCGCGTGGCTGACCGCGATCTGCGCGAGCCGCGCGATGGTCTGGTCGTTGTCCACATAGT
>DXDO01000083.1 GCA_019115425.1 Candidatus Agathobaculum merdigallinarum
GAGCAGCACCACCAAAATCCGCAAAAGGGCGCTCTGAATCTTGCGGAGATTCAGCAGCAGGACCGACATGGCAATCACATGGGCGGTCGTTTCACGCAGCCTGGCGGTGATCAGCCCCATTCCGCATTTCCGTTTTGCCAGGCTGAACCTGCGCTCTACCTCCACACGTTCACATTCATCCAGACGATCCTGTGTTTTGTCCCTGTGATCGTCCTTCCTCGGCCTGCCCAACGCCGGACCGGCTAAGCGAATCCCACATTCTTTGCAGTAACGGAGATTTTCACGGCTGCGATAAATTTTATCCGCCAGAATGCGGCTGGGATAATGGCCTTCCCGTTCATGGAAACGTTCTACCATCATTTTCAGGTTGCCGGCTTCGTTGTAAGCGTCGAACGAGTAATATTCCAATCGGGTCCAGCCGTCTGCAACACTGACGTCCAGCTTGGCTCCGAACTCCACCGGCTTTCCCGCCTTTCCGCGGACGATCGGGCGGATAAACGGCTGACTGATGCTGACAATGCGATCCGGAACACTGTGTATGCGATTGTCGTACATGTACTTCTGCTGCTCATAGATGGTCTGGAGCGTATGCAGGCGCTCTGCTTGCCTGCTGGTCAGGGCTTTCCCAAGAAGAAGTTTGCTTTTGATCGCTCCCAGATCCCGTTTCAGATAGCAAAGCTGTTTGCCAATTGCTTTGCGGGTCATCTTTGCAGTATGTTTGCGGCATCTGGCGTATTTCAGATAATCCTTTCGGGCGCGCTTGCGGTAGGTGCGGGGCTTCTTACCATCTGTTGGGTCATGCAGGATATCCAGCAGCTTTTCTGCATTTTCTCTGGCCTCATTGAGCAGGGAAACATCCTGCGGGTACCGGATATGCGAAGGCGCACAGGTAGCGTCTACGATCATGGTACCGCTGTTGCCGCCGGCTCCGGAACCCTTATTTTCATCGTCGTCATCCTTAGATTCTGCCGTCTCAGCCTGACGCGCTTTTGCGTCCTGCACGATCATCTCGTTGATCTCGCCCAGAATTTCCGGCGTCAATCGCTTACGGAAGTATACCATCAGCGAGGGATCAAAGGGCAGTTTGCCATCGTCGTAGCCAGGATAGCCGCAGAAATATTGCAGGTACGGGTTCTCCTGGATCTGGAGCGCGGTCTCCTCGTCCGAATAGCCATACTCCGCCTGGATGATGCAGGCGCCCAGCGCCAGACGCAGCGGCTTGGCTACGTTCCCTTTACGATTGGTAAACAGCGCAGCGTACCGCTTTTCAATCTCCGGCCATGGGATCGTCTGGGCCTTCTTGGCCCATCGGTTTCCCTCTTTTAAATTCATCCCCACCGGCTGCCTGAAATCCGCAAGGCTGATTTGACCATTGCTGTATCGGTACATGCCCATTCCTCCAAGCGCAAGGTTTTTGCCGCTTTTCCTGCGTTTCCCTTGCACTTATTATAACATACACCGCTACTTTTTCGCTGAATTTATTCCGGCTTTTATTGATTTTGTGTGCATTTACGCTCTTTTCGATCACCGAGATGTTAACTGAGTTTGTTCAGGGGACATTAAATATGCACCAAGTACCCGTAAGGAGAATTTTCGCGGCCATTTCCACGGGTCAGCTGTCGGCCGCAGTTCCTTCTCTTGCGGCCTGATGGTGTTCCAGCGCGTGCTTTGCCAATGCCACGCTGAGCAACACAAACGGCAGACAGGACGCATGGCCGCGCAGTGTTTCGCGCTCTTCTCTCAGGATAAACGGCAGGGAGGCGACCGTCAGACCGAGGAATGCGGAACTGAGTACATACACGCCGCTGTCGAACACCTGCGCCAGCGCGGTCGCAGCGATCGCCATGCCGATCACCCAGCCCGCGCCCAGCTTGGTCAGATACCTCAGCGCGGGCCGGCGCGCCGCCTTGTCCTTGCCGAACAGATCGTGCAGTGCATTTAAAAAACGGTCGTAAAAACCGAGGATAAACGCGATCGTACCGCCGGACACCCCGGGCACCGAGTCGGCCAGAGCCATGCAAAAGCCGTGAAACAGATGGACAAACATGTTTTCTTTCTCCTTTTCCGGTCTGTTTCCGGAAGCAGACCGGTTTGGATAAAATCCCCAAATGCATCCTTCTCAGGATCATAAAAAACCGTTTGCCTTTCCGGAACGATTCCAGTATAGGCAAACGGTATAAACTATCTATTTCTCCAAAATAAACAAAAGTTAAAATAAACACGGCTGATATAGGCAGCGCAGCACTCCATGCCCGAACGGTATATCCGCAGGAGGTTACGAAAGACTATTTCTCTGTCGTGCTGCCCAATCCACCCTGGCGCTGGCCGTCCGCGTCATCATCCTCCGTAATGCCGAATGGCAGGAAAATGCCCTGCGCAAAGCCCTCGCCCGCGCCGATGGAAAGCGTTTTCCCCTGCCGGTTGCAGTTGGTCATTTTAATAAATATATGGCCCTCATTCTTGGCGGAGAAGTAATCGCTGTCGATAATTCCGACCGTATTGTCCATTTGCAGGCGGTACTTAAAGCCCAGTCCGGAACGCGGATAGATCTGCAAGACCCAGCCCTCCGCGATCTCCGCGCGGATGCCGGTCGGAATCTTGATGGTTTCGTGCGGGACGAGCGAAAACGCCTCGGGCGCAAAAAAGTCATATCCGGCAGAGCCGACCGTGGCCCGGCGCGGCAGGCGGATTTTCTGATATGCCGTCTTTGCCTCCGAAACACTGCATCCGGTCTCCGCGCACCAATCCGCAATAAACTGTTTTTCCGATACTTTATAAAATTTTGCAATTTTCTGCATGGCTGATCTGCAACCCTTTCTTATTTATCTTTTTGAAGCGGAACAATCTCGTGGGCCGCGCGCGTTCGCTTTACATCGATCAGGCGCTGGTTGGAACTGCCGCGCCAGTGCAGTCCGGTATCGGCAAGCGCCTGCTCAAAGCGTCCGTCCACCAGCACATCCACTGCGTCAAGCACATCCAGCTCCTCAATCTGCTCCCAGCGGTAGCCGGTGTACATCCAGATGGTTTTGTCCGGAAAACGCCGCCGAATTTCCTTACACAGCGCGCCGACCGTATCCCTGTTGGCTGGGAACAGCGGATCGCCGCCTGAAAATGTAATGCCGGAAATGTAGTCCTTCTCCAGTTCGGCAAACAGCTCAGCCTTTGCCGCCTGATCGAATGGGATACCGCCTTCGGCATCCCAGGTTTCCGGATTGTGGCAGCCCGGACAGGCGTGTGCGCAGCCCGCAACCCACAGCACGACGCGCAGCCCGTCTCCGTTGAGCATATCGTCCTTGGTAATATTGTGGTAGCGCATCACATGCTTTTCCTTTCCGCGATCTCCGCCATTTTCGCATCGTTCAGGCGCGTATCGCCCTTGACGCGAGAGTAGGAAAGATAGCCGTTCATGCGGTCGATCTTGGTCAGGTTGCGGCTGCCGCACTTGGGGCAGACGTCCATCGACAGCTCCTCGTGCCCGCAATCGTCGCAGTAAGCAAGCGAAAGATTGACGCCCTCATAGTAGCCGAGCTTCATGGCGCGGCGCACGAGCGATCGGATCGCCTCCAGATTGTAGTCGATCGGGTACTTGACGTACTGGATCTTGCCGCCGTTGCACAGGTTCCAGAAACGACCCTCCAGATCCTGCTTCTGTATTGGGGTCAGCTCCTCGGTCACATGGCAGTGGAAGCTGTTGGAAACATACGGGCGGTCGGACACCCCTTCGATGATACCATACTTTTTGCGGAATTGCTCTACCTGCAGGCCGCACAGGCTTTCCGCCGGGGTGCCGTAGATCGCGTACAGGTTGCCGTCCTCTTCCTTGAACTGGTTGACCTTCTCGTTGATATATTCCAGCGTTTCGAGCGCGAACTGCCCGTCCTCGACAAGCGACTTGCCGTTGTACAGCTCCTGCAATTCGTTGAGCGCAGTAATGCCGAACGAGGCCGTTGCCGTTTTCATGATCGGCTTGATCTTGTCGGAAGGCTTGAGATGGCCGCCGTAAAAGCCGCCCTCGCAGTAGGCCAGCGGATTGGTGGAGGCGCGCATCTCGCCGAGATACGCATAGGTGCGGATGTGCAGCTTGCGGATCAGCTCGAGGTAGTAGTCCAGTACCTCGTGGAACGGACGGCTCTCCTGCTGGGCCATGGCGTAGATCATCGGCAGATGAAGCGAGACTGCACCGATGTTCCAGCGGCCGATAAAGACCGGCTTGTCCTCCTCGTCGGCGGGCTTCATGCCGCCGCGCTCATACCACGGGGACAGAAATGCGCGGCAGCCCATCGGGCTGATGATCGCGCCGTACTTTTTGTACATGCTCGGCACATAGCCCTCTCCGGTCAGGCTGAGCCAGTCCGGATACATGGCCTTTGCGGAGCACTGGATGCCCGCCTCGAACACATCCTCCAGCGGCTTGCCGGGGCCGTGCAGGTTTTCGTCGTACAGAAATACGATTTTGGGAAACAGCACCGGCTTTTTCTGGCCCTTCTTGCCCTGTCCCTTGCGGCGAACATTGAGCATCGTGATCGAGGCCAGCTTGGCAAAGCGGCCGGTGCCGGTGCCCATCGTCATGGTGATGAACGGATAGTCGCCGCGGCTCGACGCCACAGTGTTGAACTTATACTCCCAGCCCTGGAAGCCCTGTTCAAAATCGTTCAGGATATCTGCCATGACCTCTTTTTCGACCGTCTCCGCATCCAGACCCAGACGGCTGTATTTCTCGGTCAGCATCTTATAGCTGCGCTCGGCATACGGCTCGAGCAGCAAATCGACCGACGGCACGGTAAAGCCGCCGTACTGCTGGCTCGCCGCAGACAATACGATATCCCCGATCACGTCAAACGCGACGTTAAGCGTTTTCGGCTCATTGTACCAAAGGTTGCCCATCTCAAAGCCGCCCTGCAGAACGTGCTGCACATCAAACAGGCAGCAGTTCATGGTATCGCGGCGCGCGGACATGTCGTGGACGTAAATATAGCCGTCGCGGCAGGCCTGTAATTCCTCGGTATTCATGAAGAACTTCTGGTACAGCTCCTTATTGAGCTGGTTGAAAATCAGGCTGCGCTTGGTGGAAACCAGTGCGGAGTCCGTATTGGAGTTTTCCTTGTCCCCGATATACATGATGGACTGGCTTTTCTTGTACACACTGTCCAGCATGCCGACGAAATCCTGCTTGTAATTGCGGTAATCGCGGTAGCTTTTGGCGACCTCGGGGCGTACAGCCTCAAGCGCGGCCTCGACGATATTGTGCATCTGCCAAATCTGCACCTCAGTCATGCCGTGGTCGCGGATATATCCCTCAACATGGTCGCAGATCGCCTGCAGCTCTTCCTCGGTAAAGGTGTACAGCACACGATTAGCCGATTTATTGACAGCAATCACAACTTTTTGGATGTTGAATGCTTCTTTAGTGTTGTCCTTTTTAATAACACGAACCATAGTCTATCCTCACTTGTGCTATTTGGTGTTGTCTTTTATTATAACACACAACATATGGTGCGAAAAGTGCATAAGAACAAAAATGTTACACAAAAACGGGATAAGGAACAGGACGAAATTTGTCGCGCTTTATCCGGTCTGCCGCGGAAAGGACAGCACGACCTTCAAACCGGGTTTGGTATTCTCGAATCGAACCGCACCGCCGTGTGCAGAAGCAATCTGCCGCACGAGCACCAGACCCAGCCCATGCGCCGGCAGCGCGCCTTCCCGCGGCTGGTGCAGACGACGCAGTGTTTCATCGTCCAAACCGGTTCCGTCATCCGTTACCGTAACCGACCACGACTTTTCATCCGCTGCAAGGGCCAGCCTGATCTGCACACACCCCTGATAGTGCATCACACTGTTGCGCAGAAGGTTGTCCACCGCACGGCGCAGCAATACCTCATCCCCGCTGACAGTCATACCGCCGGTCTCCGGCGGTATGTCCATTTCAAGAGAAATTCCTTCTCCTGCCATATTGTTCAAAATATCCGCCGCCGCCATACGAAGCATCGCCGCAGGACGGAATGTAGCAATATGCAGCGGCTGAAGCTCATATTCCAGTTTAGATGCCAGATTCAAATCACTGACCAGCTTTCCAATGCGCTGGCTCTGCTCGCGGATCACGGCGGCCTTGTTTCTCGTCTGCTCAGGTAGCGCCTGATCCGCTTCCAGCTGAGCGGCGTTTCCCTGCACCAGCGACAGCGGAGTGCGGATATCGTGCGATACGCCCGCGATCCATTCGGTACGCGTGCGGTCGCGTTTGCTCAGCAATGTGCGCTGGGCGAGCAGTTTTTCGGACGCACGGTTTACATCCGCAGACAGCGGACCCAGCACCCCACGCTCGGGAAGATTTGCGCCTTCTCCCCTTGCCAGGCCGCTGATCCCTTCCGCCAGCGGCGCGGCGGCACGGTACATGCGCCAGCCGAGCAGCAGGGCGAGCGCCAATGCCGCCAGCAGATTCAGGATCAACACCGCCGGCCCCCATGCCGATGCCTGTTCGATCATATCGGTAGATGCCTGCATCAGATATTTCCACTCACTGCCTGCAGCGCTGGCGAGCACAAGCAGCCCGTCCTCATCCGCCCACACATAGACTGGATAGTCCTCCAGATACCAGCGGGTAAACGATGCGATTTCGCGCGCCGTATAGTGCCGCGGCAGGGCATCCGGCATGCGGTCGCTCCAAATCACGTTCCCCTCATCGTCCAGCTGCATTGCCCATGCATACCGGTCGTTCAGCGCTGTGCGAGCCTCTTCTGAAACCGAAAAACTGCCGTCCGTCTGCCGCCGGACGCCCTCAGCGATTACGCTGACGCGATCCTTGATCTCTGGCGCGCTCTGTGAGCTGTATACAAGAAACGCGATGAACGCTGCAAAGTTCAGCATCAGTAAAAACACGCCTACACCGATCGCCGCGCCGACATAGCGGCCGAGGATTCTGCCCAGACCCTTCATGGCGCGTCCTTCCGCATGAGCTTATAGCCCAACCCGCGTACGGTCAGAAGCCAGTGCGGTTCCGATGGATTATCCTCGATTTTTTCCCGCAGGCGGCGGATGTGTACCATCAGTGTATTTTCGTATCCAAAGGTTTCATCGTCCCACGCGGCGCGGCACAGCGCGTCAATGGTGACGATATTGCCGCGATTGTCTGCCAACTTGTGCAGCAGGGCATATTCCTTCGCGGTCAGCTGCACAGAGACGTCACCGCGCGTGACAGAACCGCTTCCCCAGTCAACCGTGGTTTCACCCAGGCGCAATACGTTGTCTGCATTGCAAATCTGGGAAGCGTAGGAACGGCGCAGCACCGCCGTCAGCCGAAGCACAAGCTCCTGCGGCAAAAAGGGCTTGACGATATAGTCATCCGCGCCCAATCCCAAACCACGCAGTCGATCCTCGTCTGCATCACGCGCAGACAGAAACAGGATCGGTACATTCGTGGTGCGCCTAAACTCCTGCATCAAGGCAAACCCATCCCCATCCGGCAGCATCACATCCAGCACGACCGCATCGGGCTGGAATTTGCGGAACGCCTGCCGCGCTTCCGTGCAGCTTTGCGCAGTTTGTATCTGCCGAAATCCGGCCGCAGACAATATCTCCCCGATCAGATTGCAAATTCTCGCTTCATCATCCACAGCGAGAATTTTCAAATCATAAAGCTCCTCCATAGCAATCACCTCAGTTATGATACCACGAAAAACGGATACCGCCCAGTAAATTTAAGGCAAATGTAAGGTTGGCTTCATGTATCTGTAAGAAACATATTGTATTATTGCACTATAACAAACAAAAGGAGTGTCTCAACATGGCAAACCTGATCGAAACAACTGGGCTTTGCAAGAGCTATGGCGGTTCCATGCGCGTAAAAGATCTGCACATGGCCGTGCCGGAAGGCTCCATATATGGCTTTCTTGGACCAAACGGCGCGGGAAAATCCACCACACTCAAGATGATCCTTGGGTTGGTGCATCCGACCAGCGGCGAGATCGAAGTATTCGGCAAACGCATGAATGAGAAAAACCGGCTGGATATTCTGAAAGATGTCGGCTCGCTGATCGAGTCCCCCTCTTACTACGGGCATCTGACCGGTGAAGAGAACCTCAAAATCCTGCAAACTCTGCGGAATGTTCCGGAAAGAAACATCAGGGAAGCGCTCGATATCGTGCGTCTGACTGGACAGAAAGATAAAAAGGTCGCGCATTACTCCCTTGGTATGAAGCAGCGGCTCGGCCTTGCAGCTGCCCTGCTCGGGCATCCGCGTCTGCTTATTCTGGATGAGCCGACCAACGGTCTTGATCCTGCCGGTATTCAGGAAATGCGCGAACTGATCTGCGGCCTGCCGCGGCAATTCGGCATGACGGTCGTGGTATCCAGCCATCTGCTCAGCGAGATTGACCAGATCGCGACTCACGCCGGTGTGATTGCGGACGGCGCACTGGTCTATCAGAACACCATTGAACGCCTGCACGAAAAGAGCGAGCACCACCTTGCGCTCCGCACACTGAATAACACCGCAGCGCATTCGATCCTGCTGCACAGCGGCATGCCGAACGAAATGCGGGATGGGGAAATCATCCTGCCGCCGCTAGAGGATGCCAAAATCGCACAGTGCGTCACCCTGCTGGCAGACAGCAATATCGGTGTGACACGTATTGAGGAGCGCCGCAAAAATCTGGAGGATATTTTCCTTGAACTGACCGAGGGGGCGGCAAGTCTATGAAATCGCTTCGGATGGAATTTTTCAAGTGCAAACGCCGCAGGCTGTGGCTGCCCCTTGTTATCATGCTGGCCGCCCAGCTGGCCTGGGGGCTGTACAGCTTCCGCGATCTATCCCCCAGAGACTTACAGCAAGGCTGGGCGATGATCCTGTACAATTTCCCCATGCTCAACGCGATGATGACGCCGGTGATTGCCGCAGTCGTGGCCTCCCGTATGGCGGATATCGAGCATAAAGGGCAGACGCTCAAGCTGCTGGAGACTGTTCAGCGAACAGGCACGCTGTTTGATGCGAAATTCATCTGCGGCGCAGTATATATGACATTGTTTGTCGCCGTACAGGTCGTGGTGATCATTGGCTTCGGCATAATCAGCGGCTTTGCAGGCCTTCCCCCGATCGACAGAATCGGGGAGTATTTCGCAGCTACCTGGCTGACTACCATCACCATCCTGCTGCTCCAAATGATACTGTCGCTTCTCATACAAAACCAGATGATCGGCATGATTATCGGTCTGATCGGTTCGTTCATCGGCCT
>DXDO01000084.1 GCA_019115425.1 Candidatus Agathobaculum merdigallinarum
CCATGTCGAAATCGTGGATCATCATGTCGTAGAAGATACCGCCGGAAACCGCAACATAGGATGCCGGGGGTGGCTCGGGATCGCGGGAGGAAACGATAACGATGTGCGGATCGCCGATCGTACCGTTCTTGACAGCGTCAGCCACAGCCTTGTGGTTGTGGTCGAAGCGGCGGTTGAAGCCAACCTGGAACTTGACGCCCTTTTCCTCTACCAGAGCGAGCAGCTTTTTGATCTTCTCGATATCGTAGTCGATCGGCTTCTCGCAGAATACGTGCTTGCCGGCATTGACAGCCGCCATGGACACGTCGCAGTGGGTATCGGTCGAGGAGCAGACGAATACCACGTCTACCTCGGGGTTGTTGATTACATCCATAAAGTCGGTGGAAACGTTGGTGATGCCACGCTCCGCCAGCCACTCGCGCGCGCCGGATTTATCCAGCATCGGGTCGGCCGCCGCGACAACCTGCACGCCGGGTACGCTGTTGATCAGGTTGTTGATGTGCAGCTTGCCGATACGGCCGCAGCCGACCACGCCGATTTTCAAAATGCCCATTTTTATCCTCTCCTTTGTATCAGGTGATTTTATTATAGACCACTTCTGGGATGCCTTCAAGTGTGCGTATCCAATTTCGGCGCACCGCCCAATTTTTTAAAGTCCGATTGGTCAAAATAGCGGCGGCAAAGCCTTTTGAAACGTGCAAAAAAGCTGTGCATTGTGCAGAAAAAACAAATGCACGGAGAAATACAACAATTCCGCCGCAGATGTCTAAATTGTATCAAATCGCTTGTACGGCTGGGGGCGCTATGTTAAAATGTACAATGTATTGCAGTATCCATGCTGCGATAGGACGAATAAAGGGGTATTTGGTATGAAGGTAACTGCACAGTGGATTGCGGAGCAGTGCGGCGTTTCGCGCGGAACGGTGGATCGGGTGGTCAACGGCCGTCCAAACGTCGCGCCCGAGGTGCGCGAGCGTGTGCAGAAAATGATCAACGAATACGGCTACAAAACGCCCGCCCAGCGGCAGGCGGCGCGGGCGGGCCGCGGCGCGTACCGGATCGCGGTGATTTTGCCGAGCTGGGATGCGTTCTTCATCCGCCGGATGCGCGAGGGCATCCGCATCGCGGTACATAACCGCGGCCTGACCGACGTGATCGTGTTGGTAGAGGAGCTGAAAAACCGCTCGCACCGCTCTTATTTCGAAGCGATCGGACGGCTGGAGGAGCGCGGCATCGACGGCCTGATCGTCACGGCGCCGGATACGGTCGCCATGAGCGAGGAGATCGACCGCTTGGTCAGCGCGGGGATTCCGGTGGTCACCTGTGACTCGGATGTGCGGCAGAGCCGCCGGCTGTATCACATCGGGCAGGACATGGTCAAGTCGGGGCGCGTTGCGGCGGGGCTGCTCGCCCCTTATGTGGCGGGCGCGGAGGTGCTGGTCGTCACCGGCAACAGGGAGTTTACCGCGCACGGCCTGCGTGTGCGCGGCTTTCTGGACCGCATCCATGAACTGTTCGGCGACAGCGTCACCGTACACGTGATCGAGAGCGTGGAGCAGTATGAGCTGACCTATGACGGCGTGCTGCAGCAGGTGCGGCAGAATCCCCGTTTGCGCGGCATCTATATGGCCAATGAGTCCGTGCGCGGCTGTATGGATGCGCTCGAGCGCGCAAAGCCGACGCGGCGGGTGCACGTTGTCTGCCACGACCTGACGCCGCATGCACGCCAGTATCTGGAGGACGGCAGGCTGGACTTCATCATCGATCAGGACTTTTCGGCGCAGACCACACGCGCCATCGAAGTGCTCGCCCATACGCTGCGAACGGGGGAAGCGCCGCGGCAGGATATCGAGTACATTCACACAAGCATCATCACACGCGAGCTGCTTTGAGAAGCGAGAGGAGACAGGCAGAATACATCATGAAACGAAAAATCATCAGCGCATTGCTGGCAGGCGCGCTGTGCGCGCTTTCGATCATACCGGCAGGCGCGGCTGGAGAGGGGACAGAGCCTGCCGCGCAGGAGGAGCAGGCCGGACCAGCCGAGCTGACCGTGAAGAAGATGGGGCTTCGCGCGGTGGCCAGCGCGGTGGAGGAGAACAACCCGACCGTGCAGGCGCTTCGCAAGAATGCTTCGAGCATCGAGGAGAGCGGATCGCTGGCCGGGGCTTCGGATGGTTCAGGCGCGGTCTCCCCGATCGAGATCCTGAACATGCAGATCGCGAAGCTTGAGCAGGCAATGGAGGAGATGGACCCAGGAAGCGACCTCTATAAAACGTATCAGATGCAGAAGGAACTGCTCGAGGCGCAGGTACAGGAGATGGAGAATAGCCTCGCCAATACGATAACGCAGGGCCAGGCGGTGCTGCTTCAGCTGGAGGATGCGGCCTATCAGGTGCGTCAACAGGCGGAGAACCTCGAAAGGCAGCTGGCGCAGAGCGCCCAGACCATGCTGATCGCCATCCAGAACCTGGAGTATACCATCGAGCAGCTGGAGCGGCAGCTTGCGTCGCTTGACCGCAATATCGCCGCGGCGGAGGTGCAGTTTTCCATCGGTGCGCTCAGCCAGCATCAGCTGGACCTGTATCGCAATCAGCGCGACAGGCTGGCGCGTACGATCGATTCCCTGTATGTCCAGTGTGAAAGCTTAGGCAGCAGCATCGCGCAGCTCTGCGGTTATGACGCGGATACCGTGGTCATGCCTTCGACGCTGGCGCCGGTTTATGACAGCCAGCTGCGCGCCATGTCCTATGAGGACGATCTGGCGCTGGCCAAGGAAAACAGCTTCTCCATCTGGCAGAAGCGCAGCGAACTGCGGCAGGCGCAGGGGGTGTACGACGAGAATATCCCCGCAACGGAATACGCCGTGCAGTCTGCAAGGGACGCCCTGACGGCCGAGCAGCAGGCAGTCGAGGCGTCGTTCAGCACGATATACAAGAGCGTTGCGGACAGAAGGGACGCGCTGGATGCCGCGCGGACGGCCGAGCAGCAGGCAGAGCTGGACTTCCGGAGCAGTCAGGTGCAGTATGACCGCGGCATGATTTCCGAGCTTACCTATCTGCAGGCGCAGGACACGCTTGAAAACGCAAAGCTCGCGGTGGCGATCGCGCAGCTCAACCTGACCTCTGCCTACAACCAGTATGAGTGGGCCAAGCAGGGCATCATGACGACCGCCGCATAACGGGAAAGGAGACCATTATGAAACGATATGTTGCAGCAGGGCTGTCCGCACTGCTTCTGTGCGGTATGTGCGCGCCCGCCTATGCGGCGGATACCCAGACTAATACCGGAGAGCAGACCGAGACCGAAGAGCAGGCCGGCCCGGTCAAGCTGTCCTTTAATACGCTGGAGCAGACCGTGCGCGAAAACAACATCACCATCAAGGCATATGAAAACACGGTCAAAAGCGCGGAGGAGACCGACGTAAGGGATGATTTCTTATTCGACTCTCTGGAGCTTGGAAGCCAGATCAACGGCTATCAGCAGCAGATCAACGAGCTGGAAAGGGCCATTGCTGAACTGGAGGGAGAGGAGACGGAAGCGCTGCGCGGTTCGCTGGAGGCGCAGAAAGAAATATTGCAGATGCAGCTCGACGCGGCGCTTGCGCAATACGACAATCTGGACGATGATGAGGACGACGC
>DXDO01000085.1 GCA_019115425.1 Candidatus Agathobaculum merdigallinarum
GTCTTTGTGTTATAATTGTGGCAGTCCATAGTGATTCCACTCCCTTGGCAGATGTTGTCTGGAAACTCCATTCTACCACAGAGCAAAATCACTATGGATTTTTTCTGTCCAACTTGATTTTACAATCAACCAAGGAAAATCATCATACTGCAATTATCAAAAAAGAGGACTGGCTGAAAGTACAAAAGCTGTTGTCCGAGCGGCACACTTCGCCCCATAAGGCTAAACTGCGCTTTCTGAGCAACCGCTTTGTCGCTCACCGCGTCAAGGATGGCCTGTTCAAAGGGTATTTGATTCTGGATTCCCGGTGGTCTCCTGCTGAACGGCAGGAATTTATGAAAATTGTTGATGACACACAAGATAATGCAAAATGAAAGGATTTTTACAATGAACTTTGATTTTTCTGCTCTGAATTTTGAAACGATCGACTCCAACATCAACGCTTACCCGGATATGTACATCAACCAGAACGGCGTCACTTTCACCAAGAAAGTGCTTGAAGATCTGAGTTATCCCGCCTATGTGCTGTGCCTGCTGGATGCCAAGGCGAAGGTTTTTGCAATCCGTATGTGCAAGAGCAACGAGCCGAAGGGCTTTAAGTTTTCCAAGCCGCGAGGTGAACAGAAGGGCGTTGTGACGATTTCCAGCAAGAATCTTCTGGAACCGCTCCGCGCTGCCACGGGTGAGGATTGGGTTCCGGGCAAGCGGTACCGCGTTCGCGGTTTCTGGGTTGCAGATGCGAAAACCATGTGTTTCGATCTGAACGAGGGCGTTCAGGAAGATTTCCGCCCGAATCCCACCAATAGCGATGCCAAGTAAGCGCAGAACCGTTTGATCGTATGAAAAAGATGAGCACGACCCATTTATATAGGCCGCGCTCATCTTTATGCTTTCTCAAAGTAGTAGTGCTCTTCTCCATCTGCAAATTGGCCGGTTTCTCTACGCCATTTTTACGCCATTTCCGCGTGGGACTGCATAGAGAAATATGAACTTATAATTTGGTTGGTTTGGCGTAAAACCGCGCTGCATCAGGCTTTAGCGGCATTTATGGAGAGGTATGGAGATATGGAATCCGGCGTTTGAACGCCAATTCCGAGTTTCATAAATGTCATTTCTCCACGTTTTAAGGGAAATTCTGTCTCCCATTTTTGTCTCGAAAATAGTATACCGCTTTCTCTGGCTTTTTGCAACGATTTGGCTTATACTAGATCTAAGACAGCGCCGCGTCCAAGCGCCGCTGCCCCAACGCCTATTTTTCGTGACAAGGAAGGATGTCCCATGCCGTCTTACGCCACCCATCACATTTTTGCCGCGACCGTGCAGCGCGTCACGGGCGATTCCGCAGCCCACATTGCCGCCTCCTATCCCGCGGGCTACCGCTGGGGCGCGCAGGGTCCGGAGCCGCTCAGCCTCTATCACACCCCCTTCCCCAGCCAGACGCGCCGTCTGGCGCAGCGCATGCGCACCGAGCCGCCCGCACCGCTGTTTGAAGCCATGTGCGAAGCCGCTGTGCAGGAGCACAACACCGCGGCGCTCGCTTATGTGTTCGGCTTCTGCACGAATTACGCACTCAGCCGCGTAACGCACGCCTTTATTGATGCGCAGGCCGACCGCCTTGCCCTGTATATGCCCGGCTATTCGGCCGAAGCGCGGCGCAAGCTGGTGGAAAGCGACATCGACGGTATTATGATCGCCAATTATATTGCCGCCGATCCCGCCACATTTGAGGCATACCGCCTGCTCGATCCAAGCGCCGCGGAATGCACCGTGCTGGCGCGCGTGCTGTCCCACGCGGCCAAATCGGTTTACGGCATGCGGGTCCCGCCCGCCGCGATCTATCATTCGCTGCACGATATGCGCCGTGTGCTCCATCTGACGCACAGCGGCAGCCATGCCTGCGGCCGCCTGCAGCGGTTCGAGCGCCTGCTTGGCAAATCCGGCCTTGCATCATCGCATATCCGTCCGGCAGAGCCGCTCGCCGCGGACTGCGCCAATCAGGAGCACCGTGTCTGGCTGTCGGACGGCGCTGAACGCACGGATTCCTTCTTCGATCTGTTTGACGCGGCGGTGCCGCTCGCGGTTTCGCTCCAGCGCGCCGTACTGGAACGCTATTATCAGCAAAAGCCCCTTGATCTGCGGTTTTTCCCCACTGATTTCACCGGAACAGCTGTAAAAAATTAAATTTTGATAAGTTATCGACAGGTTTCGTATGACTTCGCCCCGCCGAGTGCGTAAGCTATCCATTGTTACCAAACTGTAACCTTGGATTGCGAAAGGAGTGAATATGGAGGGTCCGTTTTCTCCATACTATCGTCATGCGAAACCTGTTATCTTTTGTATTCGGCCTGTTTTCCAGCCTGCTGTTCGTGCTGATGCACGCCGTGCTGCTGCTGGACCGGCTGATCTGCTGGATCTATGATCTGCCGCTGTGGGCGAACCTTGCCCATGCGATTGGCTCCGTGCAACGCCGGCGCGCGGTCTGCGCAGCCGCCGTATTCGTTCCGCTGTTTCTGCTGCCCGGCGCGCTGCTGACACAAAGCGGCACGCTGATACTGGCCAACGGCAAGCCACTCGGCCTGGTGGAAGATGCGGCTGCGCTTTCCGCAGCGGTCGATGACATTGAGCAAAGCGCGGCCTCACTCGCGGGCAGCGACTACGCGCTGCCTGTTTCCATCGAGACTAAAACGCTGCGCGCGCCGGAATCCCAGTTCCTGACCGATGCGGAACTGAAAGCCGATCTGATCGAGGCGAGCGGAGAACTGGACACACTCGCCGTTATCTCGGTAAACGGCGAACGTGCGGGCGTGTGCCGCTCCGCGGAGGACGCGCAGGCGCTGCTCGACCGCGTCAAGGCACAGTACACCACCCCCACGGATGAAAACACGGATTTTCTGCAGGATGTGCGCGTGGATACCGTCGTCGCACAGACCAGCCTGGTCTCGGACTTTGGCGAACTGTATGATTATCTCTCCCCCCGTCTGGACGTGACCTCGACCCGCTCGGTGACCTATACCGAGGAGATCCCCTATGAAACCATCACGCGCGAAAACGACCAGCTCGATCAGACCTACCGCGCCACATTGCAGGAGGGCTGCGCAGGCGAAGCGGTCGTCACCGCCGAGATCGAGACCGTGGATGGGCAGGAGCACGGCCGAACCATTGTGGAGCGCACGGTGCTCAGCGACGCTACCGACGAGATCATTGAAGTCGGCACCAAAAACGTGGGGATCGGCACGGGGGACTTTATGGTTCCTGTCACCAGCTACACGTTTACCTCGGGCTTCAAATGGCGCTGGGGCAAGCTGCACAGCGGCGTTGACCTCGCGGTGCCGGAAGGAACGCCGGTCTATGCCGCGGACAACGGCAAGGTGATCGTTGCCGGCGATTTAAACAATGGCTACGGCAACTATATTATCCTCGACCACCAGAACGGCTATAAGACCCTGTATGCGCACAACTCCGCGCTGCTGGTCTCTGTGGGCGATATCGTCGCCAAGGGCGATAAGATCGCGCTGTCCGGCAACACCGGCAACTCCACCGGCCCGCATCTGCATTTTGAGGTGCAGGTCAATGACGAGAAGGTCGATCCGCAGCAGTATCTTACGCTCGCATGATCCTCCCCAAGCAAAAAGCAGCCCATCGACCGATGGGCTGCTTTGAGGCTGTTCGAAAAACATAGTTTTTCGAACAGCCTCTCGATCGGAACCACGCTTCCGATCGAAAATTCCGCTGGCTGCGTGCGCCTTTCAGGCAGCCCGTAGGCCACTAACCTTATTTGCCGCTTTGCGGCATTTTAATGAGTACACTTGCCAGCGGTTTGTATAAAAACCGAGATACATGCTCCCGGTTTTTATGGAAATTGCGGCTCACCGCAATTTCCTATTTGATACGCGCTGCGGCGCGAAAGACTTTTTCGACAAACCGAAAGCAGCCCATCGACCGATGGGCTGCTTTTCATTTCTCTTATTTCTTATCTCTTGTTGGAACGCTTCCAGATATGCATCTTTTCCGCATCCGCGATCAGCTGCTCGCGGAAGTCCGGATGCGCGATCGAGATCAGCGCCTCGGCGCGCTCCCAAGAGGACTTGCCCTTGAGGTTGATCATGCCGTACTCGGTAACGACATACTGGGTCGCCGAGCGCGGGTCGGTGACGATCGAGCCGTCGGACAGAGTCGGGCGGATACGGGATGCGACCGTGCCGTCCTTCTGCTTGAAGGTGGAGGACAGGCAGATGAAGCTCTTGCCGCCGTTCGACAGGTAGGCACCCATGACGAAGTCGAGCTGGCCGCCCGTGCCGGAGATCTGCTTGATACCCGCAGACTCCGCGTTGACCTGACCGTACAGGTCGATGTCCACCGCGTTGTTGATCGAGATAAAGTTGTCGATTTGCGCGATCACGCGCACGTCGTTGGTGTAATCCACCGGAACGGACGAGCACTGCGGGTTGTCGTTGAGGTAGTCGTACAGCTTCTGCGTGCCCGCGGCGAAAGCGTAGGTCTGACGGCCGCGGTCGATCGTCTTGCAGCGGCCGGTGATCTTGCCCGCATTGGCGATATCGACAAACGCATCCACATACATCTCGGTGTGTACGCCCAGATCCTTGAGGTCGGAATCCGCGATCAGCGCGCCGACCGTGTTCGGCATGCCGCCGATGCCCAGCTGCAGGCAGGCGCCGTTCGGGATCTCGGATACGATCAGCTCCGCGACCTTGCGGTCGATATCGGTCGCCGGAACCGAACCCATCTGGGGCATGGGGGCGTTGTTGCCCTCGACGATCATGTCCACCTCGGAAATGTGGATGCAGTCCTCCATACCGCCCAGGCAGCGCGGCATGTTCTCGTTGACCTCGACGATGATCTTGTCCGCCACGTCGCAGACCGCGCGCAGGTGGGATGCCTGCGGGCCGAAGCTGAAATAGCCGTGGCTGTCCATCGGCGCAACGGCAAGCATCGCAACGTCCACATGGCCGATATTCTCGCGGTAGAAGCGCGGCAGCTCGGAATAGCGCATGGACGCATAGAAGCCCGCGCCGGTCGAGATAAACTTGCGCTCGATGCCCGACATGTGCCAGGAGTTCCAGGTCATATGCGCCGCCGGATCGTCGATCTTATAGATTTCGGGCACGCGCATCAATACGCCGCCGCGGAAATTGACGTCATACAGGTCGGGCAGGCGCTTTGCCATCGCCTGATCGAGCACGTCCGGCGTGCCGACACACCAGCCGTAGTCCACCCAATCGCCCGATTTTACCACTTTGACGGCTTCGTCCGCCGTCGTCAGCTTCTGCTGATAGAGTACCGCGTAATCCATCTTTTCCAAAACCTCCGCTCTCTCTATTCTTTGACAATTTAGGTTTATTGTACTATATCCGCCCGTGCAGGTCAAGCAGTGCTCTTGTTCCGCAGCAAAGGTTTCCTGCAAATCGGCAAAAGTTATCCAAAACAATCCCAAAAGTTTTTCTTGATTTTTCGAGATAAAGTGGTACAATGGTAAATGACTTTCACAGTACAATTTTAGGAGGGCACCCCTATGAAAACCAAAAAGCTGTTGGCGCTGCTTCTCGCGGGAGCAATGAGCGCTTCTCTGCTGGCCGGCTGCGGCGGGAATACGGACACCCCAGCCGGAAACGAAAGCACTCAAGATACCGGATCTGCAAGCGATCTGGCGCACATCGAGGAGACCGGCACCCTTAAGATCGGTTACACGGTTTACGAGCCTATGAACTACACGGATACCGAAACCGGCGAATTTACCGGCTTTGATACCGAGTTTGCCCAAGCGGTCTGCGAAAAGCTGGGCGTTGAGCCGGAGTTTATCGAGATCGTGTGGGATACCAAGCAGGTAAGTCTGGAAAGCGGCGAAGTCGACTGCCTGTGGAACGGCATGACCATCACCGACAGCCTCAAGCAGAATATTTCGGTTTCCGATCCTTATGTGCAGAACACGCAGGTCGTTGTTGCGAAAACCGAGAACAAGGATGCCTATGCGGACTATGCCAATCTGGTCGGCAAAACAGTGGCTGTAGAAGCCGGCTCCGCAGCGCAGGATGTTGCCGAAGCGGATGAAAACCTGAGCCAGGCAAACCTGGTCACGGTCAGCAAGCAGACCGACGCGCTGCTTGAAGTCAAGTCCGGCACGGCTGACGCCGCGATCTTTGACCGGACGATGGCGGAAAACATGATCGGCGAGGGCACCGACTTTGCCGACCTGACCATCTGCGGTGTGTTCCACGAGGAGCAGTACGGCATCGGCTTCCGCAAGGGCAGCGATCTGTGCGACAAGGTCAATGAGATCATGGCTGAGATGAAGGCAGATGGCTCGCTGCAGACGCTGGCGGACAAATACGGCCTGACCTTAGCAGAATAACCAAAATCAGTTTTATATTTTCTCCAAACGGGACAGCTTTACCGCTGCCCCGCTTGGCTTTGTTTGGAGGCTCCTTTCATTATGAACCCATCCGTTGTTTTCTCACAGTTGATCAGCACATTCGGCATCAACTGCACGATTTTTTTCGTCACGCTGGTGGTTGCGCTGCCGCTTGGCTTGATCGTGGCTTTCGGCACGATGAGCCGCTTCAAGCCGCTGGCCTATCTTCTGAAAACGGTCATCTGGATCATTCGCGGTACGCCGCTCATGCTCCAGATCATCTTTATTTATTACGGCCCGGGCCTGCTGCATTGGGGCCAGCCGTGGAACGCAATGGGCACCAACGGCCGCGTTGTTGCCACCTGTGTTGCATTTGCCATCAACTACGCCTGCTATTTCTCCGAGATCTTCCGCGGCGGCATCCAGTCGGTTCCGCGCGGACAATATGAGGCTGGGCAGGTGCTCGGCATGACCAAGAGCCAGATCTTTTTCAAGGTCACGCTGCTGCAGGTCATTAAGCGCGTCATTCCGCCAATGGGCAACGAATTTATGACGCTGATCAAGGATACTGCGCTTGCCAACATCATCGCTACGAAAGAAATTGTGATGATGAGCAAGGAGTTCATCAACATGGGCCTGATCTGGCCGCTGTTCTCCACCGCCCTGTTTTTCCTGGCTTTCTGCGGCATACTTACCCTGCTGTTTGGCTGGCTGGAAAAGAAACTCGACTATTTCCGCGCGTAAGGAGGAGCCGCAATGCCTATTCTTGAAGTAAACCATATCAACAAGAGCTTCGGCTCAACCAAGGTGCTGGACGATATCAGCTTTTCGCTCGACCGCGGCAAGGCGCTTGCCATCATCGGATCAAGCGGCTCGGGCAAGACCACCCTGCTGCGTTGCCTGAACTTCCTTGAGACCCCGAACGCGGGCCGGATCATTGTCAACGGCGAGACCCTGTTCGACGCGGCCGACCACACTTCCAAGAGCGACGCTGAGATCCGCAAGCTCCGCCTGCACTTCGGCATGGTGTTCCAGTCGTTCAACCTGTTCCCGCAGTATACCGCGCTGGAAAACGTCATGCTGGCCAGCCTGCTGCTCGCCAAGGAGCGGCCGGACTACAAGCAACGCAAGCGCGAGATCCACGAGGAGATCGAGCACCACGCGATCGAGCTGCTCAGCCAGATGAGCCTTGAGGGCCGCATGAGCCACTACCCGCACCAGCTCTCGGGCGGGCAGCAGCAGCGCGTCGCCATCGCCCGCGCGCTTGCCCTCCAGCCGGACATCCTGTGCTTCGACGAGCCGACCTCCGCGCTCGATCCCGAGCTGACCGGCGAGGTGCTCAAGGTCATCCGCTCGCTCGCAGAAAAGCACACCACGATGATCATTGTCACCCATGAGATGGCCTTTGCCCGCGATGTTGCCGACCATGTGATGTTTATGGACGGCGGTGTGATCGTCGAGCAGGGCACGCCCGCAGAGCTGTTTGAAAACACCCAAAATGAACGTACACGCGCATTTTTGAGCCGTTTTTCACAAAACAGCTAAAAGCCAGGAAGGCTTCGTGAAAACTTTTCAGCAATTTCCACGAAAAACCCATTTACAATCCAGGCTAAATACGATAAAATAGTCCCGTATAGAGAATGCGGGGCTTTTTTATTGTCTTTTTGTACAGGATTGCTTGGTTAATTTTTGATGATTTTTTTGTTTATTTGTG
>DXDO01000086.1 GCA_019115425.1 Candidatus Agathobaculum merdigallinarum
GTGCGACATTGTAGTGCTTACCCTCAGCCCGTTTTTTGGCAAGGTAATCGGCAAAGGTCGGATCCCAGAGGCAGACATACTTGGCTGCGTTGTAAAGGGCATAACGCAGATAGCGTGATCCGCGTTTCTCCATGTGCGGGTAGCAGTTCTTGAGTTGTCCGGACTGGTAGGTAGACGGAGACATCCCAGCATAGGCCAACAGCTTGTCCGGGGAGGAAAAACGAGTGAAGTCGCCTACCTCGGCCAGGATCATGGCGGCCATACGAAAACCCAACCCCGGAATAGTGGTAATGGGAGAATCAAGTTCTTCCATCAAGGACTGGATCTGCTCCTCAATTTCGGCAATCTCAGCATTCAGTTCACGGATGAGACGGATGGTGTGCTGCAATTCAAGGGACTTGGCAGGCATCCGGGAGCCAATAGAATTTCTGGCCGCATCTCGGATTTCCAGCGCCATATCCCGTTTGTAGTGGCCTTTGGAGGCGGTTTCAAGAAGTGCCTTCAGCCTTGTCAAATGGGCTGCGGCGACCTGTTTGGCGCATGGAAACTCCTCAAGAAGTGCATAAACAGAGGTCATATGAAGTGTGGGAACCAGCTTTTCCAGTTCGGGAAACAGGATGCAGACCAACCGGGAATAGAGGTTGAGGCTTCTTCAAATTATGTGTAAACCTCCTGAGTGGTGTAAAATAGAAGCATCACACAGGAGGTTATACATATGATGAACCGCGCGTCCGGACATGTGTGCGCGCTCGACCTGCCGAGCGGCGTCAACGCGGACACCGGCGAGGTGGCGCAGGGCGCGGTCAAGGCGGAATGGACGGTCACTTTCCATGCGCGCAAGCAGGGACAGGACGCGCCGCAGGCCGCCGCCCACTGCGGCGAGATCGAGGTTGCGGACATCGGGATCAGCGCTGTACTTGAAAAGTGAAACGCAAAAGGACAGCCGTGCGGCTGTCCTTTTTGGATTTCAGTCTGTGCGGCGCCTGCGGAGCCTCCATGCGGCAAAGGCGGTCAGCCACAGACCGCCAAGGCAGAGCACCAGCACAAGCGCGCCGGTTTTCGCCCAGAAAATCTCAGGCAGAATCAGGATGATCTCATCTGTGCGCCAGTCGAACATCCAGTTGGTCTTGCCGGGGAAGAACAAGTGGTGAAACGCAGTGAACAGGCTGGTAAAATCAATCACAGCCCATAGGGCGGCAAGCAGGAACACCGCAGACAGACCGGAAGCCGCCCAGAATGCGGGGCTGTGCCCTGCGAAGCGATAGAATTGGACTCGCCCGCGGCGGTACAGCATGGCAAGCGCAAGCAAAGCGGCAGCGGAGCCGCCCAGTAGCGCAAAATCCAGCCGGAACAATGTGCGGCAGTCTGCAAAATGCGCCTGCCCGCTTTCCGACCAGCGCAGCTCACCTGTGCCGAACGGCGCACCGAACACCAGATAATCCATTACCTCGTCGTAGGCTTCGCGGATGGTTTCCTCACTCCAGCCAGTGGTTCCGGGCAGATCGAGCGCGTCGATTTGATGATAGTAAAACGGGCGGCACAGGATGGGAAATGCGATGGCGGCGCTCAAGAAAAACAGCGCGAGCGCCAGCGAAAGGAAGATGGACAGCGGTTTGGATGGTTTCATGGAACAACTCCTTTTGTTTGGACGGACAGGACAATCAGCATTTGGGACGGAAGGTAAAACAGCCACATCCCGATGCGGGTAAAGCCTGTCCACAAGCCGAGATGAAATGCGCCAACGCACAGGTCGCAGCAGAGCAGTAGCGCAAGCCCAGCAGCAAACAGGCGGCTTCGTCTGGTTGCAGGGCGGAAACACGCAGCGTTCAGCGCGCTGCAAGCAAGGTTCGCAAAATAGAGCAGAACGAGAGAAAAAAGCCTGTCCGATACCAGAAAGAATGCCGCAAACGGCGCAAGCCGTATCACGAGAACGGGACGGCAGATATATCCGCGCCAGCGGACAAGGCGAATGCAGTACAGCGCCTGCACGATGCAGAACAGCAAAACGCCTGTGGCATAGCGCCCGTCCGGCGCGAGCAGGAACCAGTCCGCCGCGGCGGCGAACGCCAGTGCGAGCGCGACCAGACGGCCGTCCTCGGTATGTGTACCGCAGAGCGCGGCAAACAGACACAGCAGGATCGAGACAAACTTGAGTGGGGCGGTGTTTCCTGAGAATGACAGGTCCATGGCCAGAAATACCGCGTAAAGCAGTCCGGCGGCGGCGAGAAACAATCGGCGCATCAGGCATAGGTCCTTTCCGTTTCACATAGTAAAGCAAACTGCCTTATCTGTCAAGCGATCGGACAGCGGTGAAGGCGCTTAAAATTCTGCGCTTATGCTTGCTTTTACGCTGTATTTTATGTACAATGGGAGCAGATAAACCAAAGGAGTTTGTTATGGAACTGCATTACGATATCACAAAACAGGATTATATCGACTTTAACCTGAATTATTATGTCAATAACGCGGTCGTGCAGCGAAGCATTTTGATGACGCGCATCATGACGGCGGTGCTCGTGCTTGCGGGCGGCACCGCGCTGATGTACTTTGTGCATGGGCTGAGCGTGTTCTCGGTCGCGGTATATGTGGCGCTGGCAGCGGCATGTTTTTTCGGCACGCCCTGGTATATGAAGCGCAAGGTGGTCAAGAACACCGAGCGCATCCTGCGCAACGCCAACAACAAGCAGCTCTGCGGGCCTAAAACGCTCACGCTGCGCGAGGAGGAGTTTGAGCTTGTGGGCGAAAATGAGGACACGGTCTACCAGTATGAGGCCGTGCAGCGCACCGCGTCGGACGACAGGCACTACTATATTTTTGTCGATGAGTTCTCCGCGATCATCGTGCCGTTTTCCGCGTTCGAAGACGAACAGCAGAAACAGGCGTTTTATGACCGCATCACGGTGCATATCGAGGACGAAGCGCTCAAATGCTGAAAAAAACTCCCCTAAGGGGAGTTTTTGCTTTTTGC
>DXDO01000087.1 GCA_019115425.1 Candidatus Agathobaculum merdigallinarum
CGCGCTGGATGAGCCGTGGAACGGCAAGATCCGCATTCTGTTTTTCAGATTTGACAAGGAATGGTTCAAAGGTGAGATATCGGGCACACGATATATAGAGGATGAAATGTACGCCCTTTACACGGCCTGCATGGAATATGCTAATGCCAAAACCGAGCAGGAGAGTACAGAGGATGCGCTCCGCAAGGAGGTAGCGTCGCAGTATGAGACTATCGTTTCGGCAGAAAACGCATACCGCACAATGGAAAAGAATGTTACCGACCTGAAAGCGGATTACGACCGCCTGCTTGCCCTGAATCGGCTGGGTAAGGCGACCTATGAGGAGGTCAGCGATAAGCTGACCGAATATCAGGAGGCGCAGATGGAAGCGCTCGACCTGCTGAGCGATTACAATGACCTGCTTTATGCATTTGACAGGCTGACCTGCGGCGCGGTGACCAAGTATTTTAACGGGGAGTCCCTCTCTACCGACAGCGGCTCCGCAGCGGACAGCTTTGCGGAAATTGATACGCCGGACGGTGCGTATTACCATCTGTACACTTCGGTGGAGGACATGGTGTTCACCTTTGGCGTGGAGATACCTGACGGCTACACTCCGGAGGTCACTGACTTTGAACTCTGGTATGAGGGACAGCAGATCGGCGAGCGCACGCCCGTTACGCAGGAGATACGGCATCTGGCGCTCGATTATGGCGAATCCTCAACCCTGACACTGCGCCTTTATGACGGTGACAGCTTTGTAGGGGAATGCGAGATCGACGCGTGTGTGCCGCGCGATACGATCGAATTCTTCTCGGGCGGCGACGCACAGCCGGAGGAAGAGGAGATCGGTACCTATACGATAGCGGTTTCCAACGTGGGCGGCATGAAGATGAACGAGTTGTCGCTCTCCATTCATGCGGCAGTAGGCGCGGAATATTTTATGCTGACTTATGACGATGGGAAGCCGGTCGGCTCACCAGAGCCGGTTCCGATTGACGGCTCGCTTCGTTATCTGACTATGCTGGCCTCCAGCATTGAGGAGGTTCAGGTGGTTTTATATGATGCGTCGCAAAACGAGATTTGCACTGCACATCTGCGGGAAAGTGGACAGACGGTGTGGCGCAGTTCCGGAGAATGATCGGCAGGGAGGCTGAGCATGAAACATCGCAAACATATAATCGGCTTGGTTGCAGCCGTTGCTGTTCTGACCGGCGCGCTGGCATGGGAGATTTCGAGCGCAGTGTGGGACGAAACGCAGGCCGTGCAGTTCACAGCGGCCCGGTTCGACAGCATTGAGGATTCCACCCTGTTGATTGGCACACACCTGATTCATTTGAGCGCACTGAACGACTCTATTTATGAGGTCGCGCAGACCTCGGCGGAGGAATCCGGACAGAACAGGATCTATTATAAATCCGAGTTGGCAGACGGTGCTTGGTTCGATATCACGACCGCTTCCAGTCTAGCGGATATCACAACAGGCGGCACGCCGGTCACGACCGATTCGCTGGCCAGCCTGTATCTGACGCACCATACCCGGTCGGACGGCAAAACCTATGATTTGCGCACGGGCGAACAGGTGAGTTTGCAGGATATCAACGATCCCTACGATTTGGAGGGGCTGGACGAGCTGTTTCCGCTCAAAAATCAGTATGATCTGATACGGGAGCAGCAGTCGGACAGCGCAGCCGGCCAGGAGAAAATGGCGCGTATCGAGCAGATTTTCGCGCTTGAAGTGCATAACAGCACGACCGACGAGGCCGATGCATGGCTGGAGGCACTCCAACGGTATTACGATGTGCTGGCCGATAACGACGGCGGCGCAGATGAGATGGACGTGGTGCAGCAGGTGATGGATGCTGTGGATGCCGCACGCCGTGTGGAGGTCTATCGGATCGTGGAAGCTGAAATGCAGACTTATACCGAGGAACTGACCAGCATGGCGGATTCTACGGATGAGGACGGCGAGACCGTTGCCGCGGAGGGCGGCGACAGCGCCCTGCAGGATGCAGCAAACGAGAGTTACGCAAACATTTCCAATGCTGTGATCGAATATGAGGGTAAACTGCTTGATCGGGGCACAACGGTTGCAAGCGAGGAAAAATTTAACCTTCAGCAGCAGCTGATTACCGAAGCGGAAGCGAATAACCACAGCCAGTGCGATGAGACGGTTGCTCTGCTGCTGGCGCTGGACAATATCCAGAACAGCGTTGTTGCCGATCAGGAGACCGAATTGAAGGAATTGGACGATGCGCTGCTGCCCAGCGCGACCGACCGGTATTTGTCGCGGTTAGCGCAGGGGGAAACGACCGAATATCGCAACGCCAAAAACCAGAATGCAGCGCAGGCGCTGCTGAGCAGTCTCAGCCGTCAGGGTGTAAGCTTGGCAAACACCGCGCGCACGGAGCTGGAATCCTACATTGAAGCAAAGTGTCTGCGATTGACCAACAGCGAAGGCATGGCTTTCCTCGATGAGCGTCTAGAGCAGGCGGTCGGCTACCATGACAAGGTCGCGAATGACGATTTTGCCGAGGGGCTGGATGGCACGGTGGATGACCACATCTCGTTTTTGCAGAACAAAAAGCGTGAGCTGGAGCGTAATGCGGGCGGCAGCGAGCTTGACAAGCTGCTGGCAGAAAAGAGCAGCCTGCAGACACAGCGGATGAGCGCACTGGATAAGAACGATCTGACCGGTGCGCAGGCGCTGGAAGATCAGATTGCCGCGCTGGATGATCAGATTGCCAACCTGCAAGCTGAGCAGAATAGCGAACTGGCAGACCTGCAGCGGCAGCGCAGCGCCCTGCAGGATCAAATCGATAACGCGGCTGCGGGCACGGACACCTCAGCACTGCAAAAAAAGATGAATGAGCTGGATGCAGAACTGGAGGGGATGCTCGCCGGCATGGCGGACGGTACGGCTGGAAGCCTGATCGGCACGTTGCAGCAGGAATGCTCGGCCATCATTGGCGCGGAGGGCAACGATACTGCGACGATCAATACGCTGGAGGATAAGCTGAACACGCTCGGCAGCTTGCTGGATAGCAATGCCGCGTCAGTATTTCCGATTCTCAAGGATCTGCACCATAAAATGGCAATCGAGCGCGATGTGAACGATGATGACAGCTATAACGATGCCATTGAGATCGTGGAAAACCTGATCACGGATGGCGCTTCGGCCTATGAGGCCGCGCTGAGCGCGGATCGGACGGCCGATGAGTTGAATGAGCTGATGGATGGTGTTGACCTTTCCTCTTTGGGCGAGGAGCAGCAGGCGGTTGCACGCACTGTTGCGCTTGTCGATTATGCAGAGCAGACCGGATCGACGAATGCGGCGGATGAAGCCGCTGCTCTGGCCAACCGCGCGTTCGCGTCGGGCAGTCCGTATGTGTTTGAGGATATGTCGGACAGCGTTTCCGCATATGTTCCTACCACGGCGCTGAGCGCACTGAGCGGTATGCGCCACGTGTGGAACAGCCGCTATCAGGCGGCCACGCTGGCAAGAGGACTGGATTACTATACCTTCTCCGTGTATTCCGATCTGGTGGAGCGGGATACGACGGGCGATAAGATCGAATACCTCAGCCATGCTACCAAATATCGCAATGCCATCTATGTGCCTGCGGATTATGCGAACGAGCAGTTCGGTGTACAGTGCCGCAGCGTCTCCGGTACAGGCCTTGCGGTCGCGATGAACGAAGCCATGGAAGCGGCATCCGGCAATCTGCTGGAAGCGCTGCTGGCAGGATGATAGGAGGGAAAGCAAACTTGGCAGACTATCCAATCATAGCGGATGTTTCCAACTACATTGTGCGGACACTGCGGGAGAAAATGTGCCCTGAGCCAATCCCGTCGCCGAACAATATCGAGGTTTCCACACCGGCGGACAGCGATGTGGACTATATTCTGGGCCTGTATCTGTATGACGTGCGGGAGGAAGGCGAGGTCGCCGTTCCCGCTATGGTGAACAGCGGGCGCACGCGGCTGCGTCGTCCGTCCCGTCCATACAGCCTGTATTACATGCTGTTTCTCAACGGGTCGTCCCAGATGGGACTCAAGGGCGGTGACGTGCAGAAAATTATTGGCCGTGCCGCGCAGATCATCAACGACAGCTCCGCGGTATCTCCGCGTACCTTGCAGTCGTGGCTGGAGGACGACGAGCCGCCGATCATTTTTTCGCCGGCTCGCATGAGCTTGGAAGATAAAGTGCGCGTCTGGTCAGCGATCAACAAGCCGTATCAGGTCAGCCTGTTTTACAAGGCAGCTCCCGTGTTCCTGTCAAGCGAGGTCTTTGCCGATACGCCACGCGTTATCGATGCGGAGTTCCGCCTCAACATTCAGTAAATACGGGTCTGTACGGGAAGGAGGACTGCCATGGAGCAGCCAATCATTATCAGGCATCGCGCCGGGTTGGTGGTGCGGCTGATTGACACCGCGACCGGGCGGGAAATCCGGCAGGCCGGCATCCGATTTGAGAGGAACGGCGAGACTCTGGTTCCTGCGCAGCGCGCAGATGGGAAACAGGTGTTTCTGAATTTCCCAGCTGAGGAATGTGCGCTTGCCGTCAAAGCCGATGGCTTTATTCGGCAAGAAGTGCAGGTCACCGCGGAGCAACTGGCGGGTCGACCGCCTGTCGTGGAGCTCCATCTTGTCCCCGACGAGATATACGCCATGCGCTGGCATTGCGGCACGGTGGAGGGGGTACAGCCTGACATCGAGAGAATCGATGCGGTACGCCTGTCCGACGCGGCCTGCCTTGCGCAGAGCTTTGATGAAAAGCGGCGCATACTTACCTTATTCAATCCGCACCATCTGATGCTTGATCGCACCTATTACGCGGTGGTCAACCCAGATGTATGCAGATATGAGCCGATCGAAATACTGGAGCAGTGCGGCGAGCAGAAATTTCGGCTGGCCGAGTCGCTGCAGCAGCCGTTCGGCAACTACTTTCCGGTAGCGCGGCGCATACTGGGCGCTGTGCTGGATAACGGACGGTATGTTCTCCGCGTGCCGGAGGATGCGTCCGACCGGCGGTGGCTGGTGCGTTGGCGCAGCGGCGGTAAGGATCATTTCCAAACCGTTGATTTTGCGCTGCCGGATACTGTTAAGCTCCGCTCCCCGCCAGAGGAGCGGACGGAGAACGATGTGGAAGCGTGAAGGAGGGAGAAATTATATGGCAACAGCGGTGGTAGCGGGGGCTACGGTGCAATGTACCATGGGCATGGCGCCGGGGCAGCTTCTCGTCACCTCGCAAGCAATGGTACTGGCCGGTGGAAGACCGGTGGCAACGGTCACGGACGCGGCACCGATGACCAATATCACGCCCTGCGGCATGTGTACCTCGCTGACAAACCCGCAGGTAGCTGCGGCGACGGCGGCGGCCCTTGGAGTGTTGACTCCGATGCCTTGTGTTCCCGCCCCAGCGGGGATATGGATGTGCATGGGTACACCGATGGTCGGCGGAAAGCCGGCGTTATCCACAGATGCGACGCTGAACTGTGCGTACGGCGGCTGCCTGCGCATTGTTTCCCCCGGCCAGATGGTTGTGAACTATTAGCCGCACTGGCAACATGCTCTTCATAAAAAGCGAATGAAAAGAAAGGAGGCTGGTTTTAAGACAGTGTTCTTAGAACCGGACATGTTATGGCTGAATATTTATCTCCCGGTGTATATGTAGAAGAATATGATTCCTCGCCCCGCGCGATCGAGGGCGTCGGAACATCGACAGCTGGCTTTGTCGGCATGGCAGTCAAGGGCCCGACGATCGGTGCGCCCAGTCTGGTCACAAGCTTTGCAGACTTCCTGCGGCAGTTTGGCGGCTATCTCAGCGAGTATACACACGGTGAGTACCGTTATCTTGCGTACAGTGTAGAGCAGTTCTTCGCCAACGGCGGCACGCGCTGCTATGTTGCGCGCGTCGTGCCGGAGGACGCGACTGTCGCTTCGGCTGAGCAGGGTATCCTTAAGCTCACTGCGGCGAATGAAGGCCGCTGGGGCAACCGCATCCGTGTGACGCTGGCCAGCGCCAACCGCCGCAAGATGCAGCTGGTGGCGCAGGAGGAGGACAATGTCTATACCGCTAAGTCTGTTGTGGGCTTTGGCGAAGGCGATCTGGTTGAGTTTGCGGGCGAGGTCAACCGCATTGTCTCCATCTTTGACAACACGGTCACCTTTGACCATCCCTTTGCAGGCGATCCGGTCGATATCGGCATCGTGCCCAAGACGGTGGTGTACTCGCTTGAGATGGATGTGACCGTCCGTGCGGATGGGGAAACCGAAACCTATACCGGGCTGTCACTCAACCCGCTGTCTAATAACTATCTGCCGCGCCGCATGGCAAGCAGCCAGCTTGTTTCCGTGCAGCTTAAGGACAGTGACGAGATGGTAAACCCGGTCGCAGCGATTCTGGGCACGGGTCTCTCCAGTGGTTCGATCACCCTCAGCGGTGGTTCGGACGGCTCGCTTTCTGCTATCAACGCAGGCGTATACATCGGCGTGGACGGCGGCCCGACCAAGCGCACCGGCACTCAGGCATTCCTCGAAAATTCGGTGGTCAGCATTCTGGCCGTGCCGGGCATCACCATCCCAGAGGTGATCGTATCGCTGGTTGCGCACTGCGAGAATGAAAAGAACCGCTTTGCAGTCATCGACATGCCACAGGATATGGTCAAGACCGAGGATCTGCTGGGCTACCGCGAGATGATCGACACGACCTACGCGGCAATGTACCATCCTTGGATTCAGGTCTATGACCCAGTGGCGAAAAAGCCTGGCCTTATTCCGCCTTCCGGCGCGGTCTGCGGCGTGTATGCGCGCACGGATGTTGCGCGCGGCGTACATAAGGCGCCGGCCAACGAGACAGTCAATTGCTCGGGTCTGTCCACTTACTATACGACCCGTGAGCAGGATATCCTCAATCCGCGCGGCGTCAACCTGATTCGTGCGCTGCCCGGTCAGGGCATCCGCATCTGGGGCGCGCGTACTGCGTCGAGCAACGCTGCGTTTAAGTATGTCAACGTACGCCGCCTGTTCATTTATGTGGAGCAGTCGATCAAGAACAACACCAACTGGGTGGTGTTTGAGCCGAACAATTCCTCGCTGTGGGGCCGCGTGCAGATGACGGTTTCCGCCTTCTTGGAGACTATGTTCCGCTCGGGCATGCTGGCGGGTGATACGCCGTCTGAGGCGTTCTTCGTTAACATCGGACCATCCACCATGAGTCAGGATGACATTATGAACGGCCGCCTGATCTGCGAGATCGGTATTGCGCCGAGCCGCCCAGCCGAGTTTGTGATTTTCCGCGTTACGCAGTTTACGGCAGAGTCCGGCGGCGAGGGCGCTGAGGAATAAGCAATCGAGCACACTACATGATAAAGGAGAATAAAGAATGCCTGTACTGAATTCTTCGGGTATGTATTATCCATTAACCAAAATGAATTTCGTCGTATCGGTCGACGGAATCAGCGGCTCCGCCGCATTCAGCGAAGTGACCGGCGTGGATGCCTCGGTTGACGTCATCGAATTTCGTCAAGGCAACGCGGGTTCGCTGGCTCCGGTCAAGATCCCGGGTCTGGTCAAGCACGGCAATATCACGCTTCGCATGGGCTACACCCGTTCGCAGGACTTCAAAACTTGGATTCAGGCGTGCGTCAGTGAGCGCCGCAATGAGAATATCCGCCACAATGTCGTGATTGAGCTGATTGACATTGTGACAACCGATCAGTCGCCGCAGTCGGTGACCGAGGGCGTGGACAGCACGCTGACATGGATTCTCAAGGATGCTTGGGTTTGCAAATACAGTGGACCCGACCTGAATGCTTCTGCCAGCGAGGTCGCGATCGAATCGGTGGAAATCGCTTATGAGGAATTGGTAATCCCGAACTGATATCGTTGATAGGGCAGGCGATGTGCGCCGCATGTCATTTGCGGCGCACACGTCGTGCCGTTTCCCGCCCGCTTTCAGCGCGGCGGCATGCGGATAAGGCGCGGCAGGTTGCCGCGCACCTGAGAGGTATGAGAAAATGACCACAGTATTTGATTTTGAATTGCCGAAGGGATATGTGGACAGCACCGGGGCGGTGCACAAGCGCGGCAAGATGCGCCTTGCTACGGCGGGCGACGAGATCGGCGCGACCCGTGACCCGCGTGTGCTCAGCAACCCTTCTTATCTGACGATTGTTGTGCTCGCCAGCGTGATTACCGAGCTGGAGGGTGTAGAGGCGATCGTCCCGAATATAGTTGAGCGGTTTTTCACCGCAGATCTTGCATTTTTGCAGGATATGTACCAGCGAATCAACAATATCGAGCCGCCTACCATGACGGTAGTCTGCCCGGACTGCGGCAAGGTGTTTCAAGCGCCGGTAAATTTTACACAAGAGGGCTAAGGCTGTACCCAGAAAAGGAGCTGTACCGTGAGATGTCCTTTATCTCGTACTATTTCCACTGGGGCAGCGACGATGTTATGCGGCTTGACCACAACAGCCGCAGACGCTGGTGCGAGGAGATCTCACAGATCAATAGCAGCCTGACGCCCTCGGACAGCCGAAAAAAGGAAAAAAGCATTCTCGAATTTGGTCGGCGGAGAGGATGACAGGGAAAGGGGGACGCACAGATGCCGGATAATGCGAGTTTTGAAGATAGATACGGCGTAGAATCAGCCGAAAGTCGTAATATAACATCGGGCAACGATCTGGTGATGAATGCGGGCCTCAGTCCGGTACCGAGCTATAATTTTATGCTCCGTGTCGAGGCCTTGATAGATCTGCCATGCAAGTCCATCAAGGCTTTCTCCAAAGAGATGGAATATGAACTGATTCAGGAGGGCGGCCTGAACGATTATGTGCATATGAAGCGCAAGCCGATTTCCCGGCCGTTTTATTTTGAGGTGGAGCGCTATATCGGTGTCGACTACGTGGATCCGCTGCCCTTGGGTGCAGAATTGCTGCTTCCGGTGATGCTGATCGTCAGCCGTAATGCAGGGCAGTTCTATCCCATGGCCTCTGCCCGCACCTATATCTTCACGGGATGTACCGTCACCAAGAAAACGTATGGCGAAATGAGCGCTGATCAATCCGGCCTGTTTTTGGAGACTACGACCATCGCATACCGCGAGATGGTTTGTGTTGACGGCCCGTGGTCGGAAGCAGTGCCGTACGATCCGGGCGACCCCAATCCGAAGCGTTCGCGTATGGAAAGCCAGGCGGAGCAGGAAAATGCACAGGCCCGCGAAGAGGCGCAGAAAAAAGCGCAGGAACAGCAGACGAAGGATGCTGCGGAGCAGCAGGCGCGCGCAGCCCGCGAAAAGGCCGACAGGGAAGCACGGGAGACCGAGCAGAATGCGATTGCGTCAGCCGAAGATAATGTCGCAACCGAGCCGGGCGCTCCGGGGGCTGAAGCCGGGGCGGCAGATGGCACCGAAAGCTAACAGGACAGTCGAAGGGAGATGAAGCGGTGCTGACCTTGAAAGAACCGATACGGCTGCAAAGCGCGGCAGGCGTGATTCCGGCACAGGACGCGTTCAGCGACCGCATCAGGGACAACTACAGCCTGCTTGCCGCGCAGTTCACTCCCAAGGAACTTTTGCTCCTGATGACCGAACTGCCTGAGGAGCCGGAAACGCCAGGCATGACGACGCTGGTCACACAGAATAATGTGACCGTGCGGCATGGGCTGACGCTTGAGGTGCTCAACAGTATCGTCAACCGGATCATGCTGACGCAGAACGCTCCGTTCACCTATCAGGATACGGTATATATATCGAATATGCTGCGTAAGGCGGGTGTGACCGATATTGCGCTCTTTATGCGTCAGGTGCGGCAGCTATTTGAGCAGGGCGATAGTGTTGCCCGCCTGACCGCGCTGTATCAAACGATGCAGTCCCTGCGGCAGGATAGGCAAGGATCGGAAGCGGCTGTAAGGCCGCAGCCCGGGGCGCCGGATCAGCTGCCGGACGCAGCGGCACGGAGCGAACGGTATTTCCTCCACAGCGAGATTTATCATCGGCTGCAGACAGCCGCTATCTATCGAGAGTTCAATGCGCTGATGACTGCCGCAACGGCAGTGGTTGACCGGGTGGAAGCACGGGAGATGTTGCTGGCCGAGCATTTTCGCATGAGCGAACAGCTCCGTCTGGCTGAACTGCGGCAGCGCATAGTTGACCAGGATAGCCCGATGACGCTACAATATGTGCAGAACCACTATGAGCAGGGTGACCTGCTGCCTGTGCCTGAAAATGAGACACAGGTGTTCGCTCGTCTGGCCGAGGCGGTGCTGCTAAGCACCGTGGACAAGACACTGACGATTGCTGCAAAGCGCGGTATGGCGGGCGGTGCATGGACACTCGATTTGCGCCACGCACTACAGCAGTCGATCGATAATACGGTATTCCGCTTTGAAAACGAGCATGAGACTGCGGTACAACGCGGCGGGGATACGATGTTTGTCGACGAAAGCCGCAACAGCCTGCTGACGCAGGAATATACGCTGCTTGAGCAGATACTGCACAGGATGGAAGACAGACAGGAAACCGTTATCCGAAGCGGCGATACGTTATTGCAGCAAACGCAGAACGCGCTGTCACTGTCGCTGCGCGGGGTGGAAAGCGGCGGGCAGCCATTGCGCCCACCCGTGGAGTTCCTACGCGAAATGCTGCGTGAGGTGCTCCATGCCGAGCGTCTTGTAGATGCACCGGGGAGTGTGGTACGTCGTGCGGCGCTGCAGCTGGGCAGCCGGGTATCCGCACTGTTGGGCGGTGGAGCCGCGCGGGCGGATGCGCGCGTGGCGCTGCCGCCGGACACGTCTGACATCGGTCCGGCCGAGCTGCTGCATGACCTGTCTGGGAGCGGAACGGAAACGGAACTGCTGCGCGAGCAGTTTGACCGTCTGGATGAAACGACGCGCACGTTGCTTGAGCAGCGCTATCAGGAGCGCGTGCGCGAGATACGGCAGCGCACCGGCGAATTGAAGGAGACGGAATTGCAGCATATCCTGACCGAAACGTTGCGTTCGGTCGAAACAGCCGAACACGAGCGGCAGGAAACTGAAAATGTAAGGAGCATTTCGCGGAGCGATACGTTGGCGCGCAGCACGCGTCAGGTACTCGAACGGATGCAGCGGATGCGGACAGTGTATGAGAGCGAGCATACCGCAGCGCAGACAACCGTGGAACAGACTGAGCATATCCTGCAGTCCGACCATGAACTGACATTGACCCAGCGGGAAACCGAGCAGATCGACAGTCACACGCTGCGCGAGCAGCTTGATCTGATCGACAGGCGCAACCGGGAGATTCTCGAGCGGGTACGCAATGCCCGTATCAGGGAGATCGAACAAAAGCGAACAGAGGTGCGGCGCGGCGACACTGGTCGTGTGATCAACGACGCACTGCGCGCGCTGGACGATCCCGGACAGGTGTTGGCAGAGATGATGGCGCAGCCTGTTTCGCAGGCAAAGCCGCTCGACCTTTCGCCGGACGCGCGTACGCTGCTCGGTCAGGCAGATGAGGCGACAAGGCACATGCTTGAGGCGGTCATGCAGCACGAAAGCAACCCGTCCGTCCCGCTGCCTGTGCAGATGCAGACGGCGTCGCCTGCATTGCTCAATGCGCAGGTCGCGGCCGCCGGTTTTGAGGAGGAGGCGCAGCAAGCACAGGCTGTCATCCAAACGGATGAGCAGCAGAGGGAGCTGCTGCGTGAAGCCGCGCACACAGCGGCACAATACGCGATGCCGCGCGAGGTGCGGCGCAGAGAGGAAGGCGCCGGCAGAAGGCCGCCCGAGCCGGTACATTTTGTGCACAAGACTGAACAGCATGTGGTAGACGAATCGCTGCTGGAACGCATCGAGCAGCAGCGTCAGACAGTGCGCCAGATCGAAGAGACACAGGTGGACGAACAGCACGGGCAGATCGAAACACAGCAAATCGACCGGACGCTGCAGCGTACCATTGAAAAAACAGGGGAGGATGTGACCGAACTGATCAACCGAACGCTGGCGCGTCAGCTTGGCACGATCTCGGATAAGGTATACAGCCAGATGGAAAAGCGTCTGCGTTTGGAACGAGCGCGGCGCGGCAGATGAATTTGACGAAAGGAGGAGGGCGACATGTCGGTTGGCAAGGATCTGCTCAGCAGCGTAACAGGCAATACCGATAAGGCCTGCCTTGTCGTGCATGATGTGCGCGCACAGGCCACGGCGATTGAACTGAAGTGGAACAGCGCAGGGAATTTTGGGCAGTTAGGCGGTTCGATCGGCCCGGCTACCCAGCGTCAAAGCGAACATCAGAATACGTTGGCCAATACGATGAAGGCTTTGCAGGGAAACTCGGATTTGGCTTCCGCAGTGTCTGGCCAAGCGGGGCAGGATAAGACGTTCTTCGTGCAGTTCAATCCATCCAGCCTGCAGTTGTACTCCTCCAACCAGCCGGATCTCAGGGCTGGCTTGAACAATACGAACAGCGACCAGAACGCGGTCGCAGATTCGGTGACCGCACCGCAGGTCGATCTGACGGTGCAGTTGATTTTTGATAAAATGAATATCTATGATGCGTTTATGTTTGACAAGGCAACGTCAGGCGCAAGTGTGACGACAGCGACCAATATCGCCACACTTGCGTCAGACAAAACCTTTACCGTGCAGCCGTATATCGAGGGCCTGATCAGCGCGCTGCGCAACCCGTATACGCAAACAATGACGTTTCAGTGGGCGGATTTTTCATTCACCGGCAGGCTGCGGCAGTTGCAGGCCAATTACACCATGTTTTCCGTGTCCGGACGGCCGATCCGCGGGGTGGTGCAGCTTCGGATGAAGCAGGACCGCAACACAGCTGAACTGCAAAAATGGAAAAGCCAGTTTGAAACACTGCTCATGCAGAAAAACGCGCTGGCAGCGGCAGGGCAGAAAGTGAGCAACCTGCTCAACCTGAGCCTGTAGGAAGGAGGCACGCGATGTCTACGCGCAGCAAATTATCGGATATCGGAAGCAGTATCACAGGCAATGTCAAAAAGGCTGTGCTGATTTTCGGCACGGGCGGCGCATCGTCGTCCGGCAATCCATCCGGGGGAGGGGCCAGCCTGCCGCGCATGACGCAGGAAAAACTCAATCAAACCGGGCTGACCAATACAAGCTTGCTTAGTACTGCGGGTACCCGCCATATCGAGGTGCAGTATAACCCGTCCTCTATCCAGTTTTCCGCCAATGCGGACAGTGTGCAGATGCGTAACCTGCAAAACAGCTTGGAGGATGGTGTCATTAACCAGCGTAGTCGTGCTCCCTCAGTGATGATGACGGTCGATCTGATCTTTAATGCGGTCAACATAAAGGATTCGTTCATGGCGGACAAGTTCCGTGTGAGCGCAAATGATATAGTGACCAACGTTGCCTCTCTGGTGAATGCGGGCAGCTATACGGTGCAGCCGCAGAGCAACGGGTTGCTGGCAGCTACGTTTTCGGAAAGCGATCGGTTCGTGACGTTTCAGTGGGCTGACCTTTCCTTCTCGGGTGAGCTGACCGATGTCAGCGTGAAATATGGCATGTTTTCCCTTTCCGGCAAGCCGGTGCACAGCGTGGTTACACTGCGTATTCTGCAGCAGTTGGCCGGTTCGGCGGAGGACACAAAGTGGAACCAGAGCAAGTTTGACGAGTGCTTCAGCGGAGGACAGAGCAAAAGCATCGGTCAGAGCGTGGGCAACCTGCTCAATATCACGGGATTTTAAGCAGGGGAGGCGGCTCAATGGCAGGATTATTATCAGGTGCGCTGTCCTCTTTGAAAGGTGCGGCTGGCAGCGTGGCCGGTGCAGCGTCCAAGCTGACGTATGACGGCCTGAAAAAAACCTATAAAGGCTTTACGGCTCCACAGGCAGCCGTGTTTTTCGGCGGAGAGGCTTTCAAGAATAGCGGCGATTTTGTGATCGACGACATTTATATCGAGCTGACAAGCGATTTTGAAGCGTCGATCGCAACATTTCGCATCTATCATATTTATGATCAGGCAGCTGCGGCATTCCGTTACAGCGAGATCAAGGGGCAGGTCTGCATGGGAAATACCTTGGATATTGCGCTGGGCTATCTCGGTGTAGGAGAGGTTGTGTTCCATGGGTTTATCGCTGGGCTGGATTTCCATTTTGATGATACCGGCTCGCCTTACATGGAGGTAACCGGAATGGATATCAAGGGCATCATGATGGCGAGCAGCTACTCGCAGCAGATATCCGCCGCTTCCTACAGTGCGGCGGTAGAACAGATTCTTGCCCGTTCGGTCTATTCCAGCCTGATGCAGAGCATGAAGCTGCAGGTCACCGCCACGCCGGATGGGGGCGGCGGAGGCAGCTTAGGAGGCCTGTCCAGCGGCAGAGGCGGTGGAGCTTCGGATCGCACCATTGAAATGGTGGCGGAAAGCGATTATGAATTTGTGGTCAAGGCCGCCAAACGCTTCAATTATGAATTTTTTTCCGACAAGCAGACCATCTATTTCCGTCCTGCGAAATCGGACGCCTCGGTACAGGCCGAGCTGTCCGCCGGAGCGGGGATATTGGAGTTCAGCGTCGGCTACAGTATCACAGGGCTGGTCGGTGAGATACAGACCCGCTCAGTGGATGCGGGTACGGGCAAGCTGGTCAAGGCGAGCCAGAAGCTGGCGCGGGATATGGCGATCGAAAGCAAGGCGCGTTCGCTGGTTGGTAAGTCGCAGAAGGTGTATATCGACGCTTCCATCCAGTCGCAGCAGGATGCGGACGCGCGGGCAGCTTCGCTATATGAACAGATGAGTTATCGGCTCGGCTCATTTGAGGCGACTTGCATTGGCATTCCGGATCTGTCGCCGGGGCGCTTCTTGGATGCCAAAGGTATGGGCGCACCGGCAGACAACAGCTTTTATATCACAACGGTTACGCACCAGTTCAGCAGCGAAGAGGGCTACCGCACCCGGCTGGCAGGGAAAACCGCCAAATTCGGCGCTTCGCTGGGTGGTTCGTCCGCTTTGGGCAGTCTCGGGGGAATATTATGAGTTTATATGATATTATCGACGATATTTCACAAAAGCAGGTGACCAAAACCGAAACCGGAGACGAACGGATCTTCGGCGTGATGATCGGCACGGTCACGCGTAACTATGACCAGAGCATGGGCGGGCGCATTTGCGTCAGCATCCCTACACGGGATGAGGGCGCGGATGAGCTGCATTGGGCACGCTTGGTGCAGCCAGCTTCGGGCAAAGGGTGGGGCTACTACTTCCTGCCGGAGATCGGGGATCAAGTGCTGCTTGCCTTTGAGAACGGCAGCATAGAAAAACCCTATGTGCTGGGCGGTGTGCCGCTGGACAACAATAAGTTCCTGACCGGCTCGGTCGATCAGAACAACAAGATCAAGCGCATTGTGACGAAGCACGGCAGTACCATTGTGTTTGAGGACAATGCGCAGGACGAGCAGGGCGGTCAGGACAAAATTACCATCCAGACCGCGGGCGAGGAACACACCATTCAAATGGACAACGGCGGGGACAAGATCACCGTTAAGGATAAGGATGGCAAAAACGCCATCGTGATCTCCACTGCCGATGGGCAGGGCAGTATCACAATTCAGGCGGAATCGCGTCTGACAATCAAGGTTGGCGATACGATCAAGCTGGATATGTCCGGCGAGAGCGGCACGGTCAAGCTGACGGCCAACGACTTCAAAGTAGAAGCCAGCAAGATGGCTTCCATCAAAACGGACGGGATGATGAAGCTCGAGGGGAGCACGGTAACAGAAAAGGCATCCTCCGTTCTGAAACTGGAAAGCAGTGGCGTTGCCACCATGGCGGGCAGCCCGATCAAAATAGGATAAATCATTGTTGCAAGGGAGGACAGCGGCGTGACGCACAAACGATTTCTGGGCAGCGGGATGAAATTCCCGCCGCAGATAGATAAGAGCACAGGGCGTTTTGTCCTGTCCGCCGGGGAGCAGAGCGTTAAGGAGTCGATCTACCTGATTCTGATGACCCACCGGGGCGAGCGTTGGCTTGAGCCGATGTTTGGCGCGCGGCTGCTCGATTATTCCTTCATGGATACCTCGCCCACCATTCTGGGCCTGATGAAAAATGACCTGATGAGTGTGCTGCTGGAGCAGGAACCGCGGATATCGGACGTGACGGTTACCATTGACCCCACGGTGCGCGACGGCTGTCTGCTCATCAACATCAGCTATGTAATTGCGCAGACGAATACGAGGGACAACCTTGTGTTCCCGTTTTATCTGAATGTAGAGCCGGAGGAGGAGAGCAATGGGCAGATCGAATGACTTCCGGATCGACCCACGGACAGAGAGCGACTTGCGTGAGCAGATTGCGCGGCTGGCGCAGTCCTACACGCCCGAATGGGCGTTCGACACGGAAAAACCGGACGTTGGCTCTGTGATCGGTCTGCTGTTTGCCTCCCAGCTTTCGGGCAATATTCGGCGGCTCAATCAGGTCGTGGAAAAATACCATACCGAGTTCATCAATCTGCTGGATCTGTCTCTGCAGGCGGCATTCCCGTCGGTGGGCGTTGCTGTGTTCGATATGATACCGGATACAGTGTCCGGTGTGCTGGTACCGCGCGGTGTCAAGCTGCTTGCGGAGAAGGACGACGAGCGGATTGTTTTCGAAACGCAAAACGAAGTGTTTGTCACCAGTGCGCGGCTGACGGATATCGTGGGCGTATCCGGCGCACACGGCTGCATTCGTCCGTTACGCGGCGATTGGCGTGCGGAACCGCTGCTGCCGGAGCGGATGCTGGGCGGCTGGGAGGAGCCGCGGCCGACAGCGGAGCAGGAGCGCAGCGCCATCAGCCTGTTTGACTATACGGAAGACAACATCGCGCGCAGCGCGCTGATTTTATATCATAAGAGCTTGTTTGACACGGCAGAGGGCGTGTCGGTCACCGTTTATGCGCAGGACAGGGCAGGGCGCAGTCTGGCCTCTTGGCTGAGCGATCCTGCAAACTGCCGATGGAGCTACCTGTCGCAGGACGGCTTGCAGGAGATCGAAGCCCGTGAGGAGGAGAACGGCGGCGTTATCCTGACGCGCGGCGGGGAAAACCGTCATGTGCAGATCGACGGCGAGGAATACGCGGTGCTGTGCGTGGAAGCCTGCGGCATGCCGCGGGAGTCGGTCGATCTGAGCAGCCTTACAGTCAGATCCGCCTGCGAGCCAGCCGTGCCGGAGGGTATTATCCATAACGACGAGCAGTTGAGCGCGGAGCGCTGTCTGCCCTTTGGGCCGACAGCCTCGATCTTTGACGAGTGCTACATCGGACATGACCGTATTTTCCGGCAGCAAGGGGCAGAGATCGAACTGACCTTCACGCTCAGCTATGAAGATAAGCTGGTTGATCTTCTGCCTGCACAGGTGGAGGAGAATCTCAAGATCATCAAGCGCCGCCCCCGCCCGGTTCAGATCGGCCGCGCGGAAACAAGTGTGCAGCGCATGGCGATCGAATACTACAATGGCAGGGGATGGTATCGGCTGCCCGTGGAAACGGACTGGCAGACCCTGTTCGACGGCACACATGCAGGCGATGTGTCCATTCGCTTTATTTGCCCGGATGACTGGCGGCCCAGCGTCATCGGCGGAATGGAGGGGCGTATGCTCCGGTTGCGCGTGATGCAGGCGGATAACTGCTTTTTGCAGCCTTGTCTGCATCACATGCCTCGGCTGGATGGAATGCGGCTGCGTTACCGTTATACCGGTTCGCGCCGCCTGCCGCAGCGTGTCGAGCGCATCTGCGGCACTCTGCGCGAGGATATCACTTGGCAGGCGCAGAGCAGCCAGCCGTTTACTGCGTTTGCGCCGCTGCCCTATGCGGAGAATTCCCTGCTGCTTGGGTTTGACCGGCCGTTCAGCGGCTCGCCGGTCAGCTTGTTTTTTGATGTTGAGGAAAATATACATTTTGAGAGCGTACCGATTCAGTTCTACTATTCCTCGCCCACTGGCTTCAAACGGCTGCGCGTGGTGGACGGTACGCGTGCGATGCGGCAGTCCGGCACGGTGCTGTTTTATCCGCCGCAGGATTTTGCCCGGATCGAGGTGGAAGGCCGACAGCGTTTCTGGCTGCGCCTGACGGACGAGACAGGTGCGTTTGACCGGGGCGGCCGCTACCATGCGGTGATCCGCAGCCTGTTGACCAATGCAGTCGAGATCCGCAATATCGAAACCATGCCCGAAAAGCAGTTTTATATTGAAACGTCCACACCCAATATGGCATTTCCGCTGGAGACGGACAATATCCTGTCAGCCGAGGTGTTTGTCAATGAGTTCGGCGCGCTGACGCAGGGCGAAATGCAGGCAATGCTGGGCGAGCGGCCGGAGGATGTGCGTGTGGAGTACGATTCGCTGGGCGAGATCAGCTCGTTCTTCGTCCGGTGGAACGAGGTGGACAGCTTTGATGCGTCCACCCCCAAAGATCGGCATTATCAGATCGACCGGATGCTCGGGCTGCTGCGGTTTGGGGACGGCATTAACGTCATGATCCCGCGCGCGCAGGACAACCCGGCGATCATGGTACGCGTGCAGCGTTGTGAGGGAATGGCGGGCAACCTGCCGGGCGGTGCCGTCAATCGGCTGTATGGCAACATGATGTATATCGACAGAGTGTACAATCCCATCTCCACGAGCGCGGGCAGCAATATCGAAAGCGTGGAGAGTGCGCGTTTGCGCGGCACCAACCTGATCAGCGCGCAGAACCGGCTGGTCAGCCCGCTGGATTTTACGCGCGCGGTGCAGGCATACTCTGCGGTCATCGCCAAGGTGCGCTGCATTCCCGGCTGCGCACCGGACGGGCGACGGGACGGACGGTTGATCTCCATCGCTCTGATGATGCAGGACTACCAGTCTGGATCATATTCGTTTAACAACTTGAAAAAGCCGCTTTCGGAATTTCTGCTGGCGCGGTGCGAGGCCACGGTTTCCCCAGAGGATTTATACCTGACCGAGCCGATATACATTGAGCTTTCGGTGGACGTGTGGGTGGAAACCACACAGCAGGATCAGGCATTTCAGATACAAAATCTGCTCACAGCGCGTATCCGAGAGTTTATTGACCCGCTGGGGGACTCGGGCGGCTGGGAGATTGGCAAGCTGCCGGATGAGAACCGCTTTGCCATGTTGCTGCGCACCACTAAAATGGACGCGGTCGTCCGCAGATTCTGCGTCAGCGTGCGCCGTGTGGAACATGACGGGGTGCATGAGTGCAGTCTGAACGATTTGCCGCGCTCGCCATTTATGATCGGCGTCAATGGTGAACATCGGGTGCATGTCATGTTTGTCGGCTGACGGCGTCCGTAAACTGGAGGTATACCTATGCTGCACAGCATAAAATTGAATGATCAGGACTATGAGCAGCTGCTCGGCGAAGCGCTTGCCCGGATTCCCCTTTATACCAATGAGTGGACCAACTTCAATGTCTCCGATCCGGGCGTTACGATTTTGCAGAACCTGTCCTCTTTTTCTTTGCTGCAGCAAAGTCTGCTGGACGAGGTGACGGACGAGCTGCGGGAAAGGCTGCTTGGCCTGCTTGGCTATCATCCGAAGAGCCTCAAGGCGGCAAAGCTGCTCGTCGCGCCCGAGGAGGCATCCTATCGCGTGCTACCGGCGCAGGAAAAGCTGCTGCTTGGCAGTCTCAGCTTTGAAACCAGGGAAAGAACCGAGCTGATTCCGTGGTCGGTGGCGGGCGTGTTTGCGGAAAGCAGTGGACAGATTCGAGATCTGACCTATCCTCTGCAGTATGCGCGTCACGCCTCGGTGCAGTTGTTTGGCGACCGCCCCCAAGCGGGAGACAGCCTGATATTCATTCTGGAGGGCACGCTGCGCGCGGGGATGGAGCTGCATTTCTATGTGGGTGCGGAAAACGAAAGTTGGCGCAATCCGTTCGATGAAGCAGAGGAACTTTCCTTCGCACGCATGCGCTGGCAGTATTATACGGAGCAGGGCTGGATGGACGTGGTATGTGAGGATGAAACGCACGGCTTTTTGCTCAGCGGCGGCTTGCATTTGCATCTGGGGCAAAAAGAGCCTGCCCGGTTCGAGGAAATGTCAGTGCACGGCTTTGCCGTGCGCTGCGAGCTGGAGTATGCGGAGTACGACATCGCCCCGCGCGTCACTCTGCTGCTCGGCGGCCTGTTTGAGGTAGAGCAGCGCGATACGCATGCCGCGTCATTCCGCTTTCCCGGTGCAGACGAGATTCGGATCGAAAGCGCGATGACGCGCTATGAAAATCTGTTTGTCTACTGCCGCGAGACAGAAGAGGGGCCGTATCTGCCCTATACGCCTGTTGCCAATGCGACGGCGGGGCAGGGGCGATTCTGTGTGCGGCGGGATGAGGCCGACGGTACGATAGCGCTCCGGTTTGACCGGGAACGATTCGGTTATGCACCCATCGAGCAGTCGGACGCGGTCTGTGTGGTGTGCTACGACACGGAAACACTGCATCGGCGTGAGATCGGCATTGCCTACGGTTATGAGAATCAGGAACTGGATATCACCGGCTTGACGGATGTGCTGCCGGAGGGGTTCAGTGTGCTGGCAGAAACCGAGCAGCCGGACGGTCAGACGGGCTATCGCAGGATTGAACCGCAGGACGGGCGCGAAGACAGCATCTGTTATGAGGTCATCCCCTCGGAAGGAACGATCCGCATCCGGCATAATGGCATGGGTGGGGCGACGCGTCTGTGGCTGTGCGACGCGGTGACAACCGCAGGCAGCATGGGCAACCTGCGTGCCAACGCACATCTGGGCTCAGCGCCCGATCCGTATTTCCCTGATGAGCCGCGCGGCCCGTATTACATAGCGCCCGGCAGCGGCACTGGGGGACGCTCGGCAGAGACGGTTGACGAACTGCGCCGCCGCATGGTCGCCGACCTGCGCAGCCGCCGCAGCGCGGTGAGCGAGGAGGACTATGAGCAGGCGGTGCGGCAGACGCCCGGCTTGTGCATTCATAAGGTGCGCGCCGTAGCGGATGAGCAGCAAAATCTTGTCCGGATCACAGTAAAATGCCATACGGAAGACAACAGGCCGGAGTTGCCTGCCTGCTATCTGGAGCAGATCAAACGGCAGCTGGATGACTACCGCATGATCGCAACCCGTATTGAGCTGCGGCAGCCGCAATATGTGCCGGTCGACGTGACCGCAGTTGTCCATGTGCGCAATTATTATGAGAACGCGCGTGCGGAGATCACGGATATGTTGCGCAGAGAACTGGATTATATCACCTCAGATCACAGTTTTGGCGAAACCATCCGCTTTACTGAGCTGTACCGCAAGCTGGAGACGATGCAGTGCGTGGACAGTGTATACATGCTGTCTATGCAGCCCGCTCCGGGCACGGATGCGACTTTGCAGGGAGCGGACATTGTACTGGGGGAGAGCAGTCTCTGCCATCTGGGTCGGCTGACGCTTGAGATCAACACATCGCTTGCGCATTGACTGCGCGGAATGAGGAATATCGATGGAGAGCTTACTGAAAAAATACCGCATCGGGCATAGCCGCTTACGCGGCGGCAGCCTGTATGGGATGGAGGTCGACGGGAACAGTGTACGCACCATAGAAGGAGAGGGATACCATGCCCTTTTCCTGTGCGCGCTGGATGCGGGACGGGAAGACTGCGAGTGGGGGCGGTTCGTGCTGCGGGCAGAGCTGCCGCGCGATATGGTGCTGGTCATCCATGCGCTTGCTTCGGATGAAAACCGTATCCTGCGGGACGGGCAGGAAATGCTGACAGACGATTTCCTGCGGGAGGAGACGGACGCGCGCCGTAAAAAGCGCCTGTTTGAGCTTTCGGATTCCATACGGCAGGCGGGGGCGCAGGATATCCTGCTGTACGGTCAGCGCGGACGCTACCTATGGCTGTGTATCGAGTTGATTGGTGCGGGAAGCGCTTGCCTGCATGATATGCAAGTGTACACGCCGGGGGATAACTTCCTGCAGACCTTTCCGGAGGTGTACCGCCGTAACGGCGAGTTTCTGCACCGTTATCTATCGGTGTTTTCCTCACTGTATAACGATCTGCAGGAGGAGATCGACAGCTTGCCTGCCCTGTTCGATCTGGATACGGCGCCAGCGGCGCTGCTGCCGGAATTTGCGCGGTGGATCGGGCTGGAGATGGACGGCGGATTTCTGAATGAAGATCAGTGCCGTCGGCTGATCCGGTCGGGATTCCGTCTGCTGTCCCGCAAGGGGACGCGCGCGGCAATCGAGGAGGCTATCCATCTGTTGGTGGAGGAGCCGGTGTACATACTGGAGCGTGTCGGGGCAGAGGGTTGCCGGGAGCAGGGGCGTGAGGAACCGTTTGCTTTTACTGTGCTGATTGCGCGACAGTCGGATGAGCAGCTCCATACCAAGCTGCTGTATCTGATCAACCAGTTCCGGCCAATCCGTACCCGTGTGAGCATTGTCTTTTTGGGCGATTGTATTGGCATGGACTATCACTGTTATTTGGATATCAACGCCTCGCTGGTGCAAAGCGCCGGAGGCAGTTTAAACGGCGGGGCAGCGCTCAATGGCCTGACCTGCCTGCAATAACCAATCAAGATCAAAGGAGCGAATGATCATGACAATTCAGACCAACCGGAACGGAACCACGACGACACTGGTGATCGAGGGTCGTGTGGACACCATGACCAGTCCCCAGCTGCAGCAAGCTGTGTTGGAGGCATTTCAAGGCGCAGAAAAGGTCGTGCTCGACTTTGAAAAGGTTGCGTATATCAGCAGCGCCGGTCTGCGTGTGCTGCTCATCGGGCAGAAGACGGCGCAGTCCAAACATATGTCTATGATACTGACCAATGTAGGGGATACGGTGAAGAACGTGCTGGACATGGTCGGCTTCACCTCGGTTATGACCATCGAGTAAACATCAGGCGGAAAGATACAGGTCTTTCCGCTCTTTTTCCACATTATCAAGCAAAGGGGGCGTGCCCTGTGGGCAGAAGGATGCAATGCATGGTACGACTGCTGTTTTCATGCACAATCTGTATACTGGCGGTTTTTCTATCGGCCGCAGCAGCGCAGGTGCGGCAGGAAACACTCGACTGCACGGCATTTGAGGGATCGATGATCAACGCGTCGGAGGGATGGTACTGGGACCAGAAGACCAACACCCTCACGCTGATCAATGCGGACATACGTCCAGCAACCAAATGGACCGTTGTCAACAACCAGGTGGTCGAGGATATGGCAGTGAATGGCATTGTGCTGCCCGCCGGATCGACGGTCGTGCTGCTGGGGGAGAATACGGTCTCCGCGCGTGCATATGGCGTGTATTCAACGGGGACAATTTCGTTTGTGCAGAAGACCATTCTAGCGCCGGATGACCTTTCTCAGTTAAATGGAAATGCGAATGGTACACTGGAGATCACAGGGGAAAAACAGGCGGTTTTGGTGGGCGGTCTGCAAAATGAAGGTACGCTGACCGCAGGAAGCGACTGGTATACCGCTGTTGAAACGGCATCACCGGGGACAAACCGGTATGCCTGCTTTACGCTCTCGCCGCGTATTGTCATTGACGTCACAGACTGTGGCGTTGAGTTGGAGGACGACGGTTTTTACCTTAATCAGCGCGGTGTGATGAGCACAAAATATGCTGCGCTTGGGCAATATACGATCACTGGTGCATCAAACGCGGCCAGCCATGCGATCCGGGTGCGTGCAGGCGAAGCGGTTACAGTTACACTGGAAAACGTACGGTTGGACTTGAGCGAGCAGCGTTGGAAAAGTCCGTTTGAACTGGAAGAGGGGGCAAGCGTAGAACTGATCCTAAAAGGGGAAAACGAACTGCGTGCCGGTACGACCCGTGCCGCCGTCGAGGTGGCGGAGGGTGCGTCTCTTACTGTTTCAGCGGACAGCACAGGCGGGCTGATCGCTGTGAGCGGCGCGGGCGCGGCCGGAATTGGCGGCGGTACAGGTAAGGCATGCGGCTCGGTGCAGATTCAGGGCGGTGTGATTGAAGCTGCCGGAATGAGCGGCGGCGCAGGCATCGGACAGGGGTCAGGCGGAACAGACGGCAGCTTTTCTGTTTCCGGAGGCCAATTGCGGCTGACCGGCGGCTATGGTGCTGCTGGCTTGGGCAGTGGATCAGGAGGTATGGGCGGCACGGCTGTTGTTTCGGGAGGAACCCTGACGGCACGCGGCGGTTCAAACGCACCGGGAGTGGGTGCGGGTGCGGATGCTCAGAACTTCCAGACAACGATTTCCGGGGGCACAGTCGCTGCGACTGGCGGCAGGAGCGCGCCGGGCATCGGCGCGGGCACCGGCGCTGGTGGATGTTCGGCAACGATATTGGGCGGCACTGTGCAGGCGGGCGGCGGCTACGGTGCGTCGGGCATGAGCGCAGGCGGTGACAGCGAGGCACTGACGACTGAAGAGGGCGTAATTCCGGTACAGCCCGAGGAGGACGAAACACAGGGTGCTCCCAACACTATGACGGTTTCCGGCGGCAGCGTTTCCGCGGCGGCGGGCAGAGGCAGTGGCGTGTCGGCTGTTGGGACAAATGTGTCCGGCGGCAGCCATGTTGCAGAGATTGCTGCAGTGAACGAGCCTGATTTTGCTATGCCGCAGGATAATAGCGCGCAAACCTATACCAGTTATCTGGACAGCCTTCCTACGGAGGAGGATGTGAAAGAAGAAAACGGCGGCACAACGGATCCGGACGAACCAGATGAGCCGAGCGAACCAGATTACACAGGTTTGGCAGAGGAGTTGTTTGACGATCTGGACGAGAATGCATGGTATATGGCTGCGCTGGATTTTGCCGCGGGAAACGAACTGATTGATGCGGTAAATGGCGGGCAGACTTTTGCACCGAACCAGCCTGCAACACGCGCCGTCGTGGTCGAGGCGCTGTGGCGCTTGTGCGGCAGACCGGAGACCGAAGCCGGGACGGGCTATAACGATGTTCCGGCGGATGCAGTAAACGCGGCCTCGATTGCATGGGCGCAGCAGGCCGGCATCGTCATGGGAGACGGTGACGGCAACTTCCGGCCGGAGGATAATATCACGCGGCAGGAGATGTGTGCGGTGCTCGCCCGGTTTGCCGCATGGCGCGGTTATCTGCTGCAAGCTTCCCTGCAGGGTGAGTTTGCCGATGCGGATGAGATTGCCGTATGGGCGCGTGAAGCGGTATATCTGTGCCGCGGCAGCGGCCTGGTGGAGGGCCGCGAAGATGGAAAATTCTATCCGAACGATCCCGTAACGCGCGCGGAGCTGGCGCAGATGCTATATAATTTGGATCAAATGCAGGCAGAAAGGGAGGAAAAGGATGAAACAGCTATGAGTTCCTGCTAAGCTGGAGCAGTTAGACCATGTGCTGGCCTTCATCACCGACGAGCTGGAGAGCGCGGGATGCGCCGAAGAGATAAAGATGCAGATTTCGGTTGCGGTAGAAGAGATATTTGTCAATATCTTCAGCTACGCTTATCCACCCAAGGAGGGTAATGCGACCATTCGGATTGATATCGGGGGTACACCGGCTGTGGCGCAGATCGAGATGATGGATCAGGGCGTGCCGTACGATCCCCTGCAGAGGCAGGATCCGGATATCACCCTTTCTGCGGAGGAGCGCGGCATCGGCGGCCTTGGCATTTTTATGGTCAAGCAGACGATGGATGAGGTGACCTATCGCTATGAGGATAACAGCAATATTCTGACGATACAGAAAGCCATAGGCAGGTGAAACAAGGTGAGCAATAAGGGAAAGAAGGCGCGATCCGGCGGAAGATCATCCGTCTGGTGCTGAGCATTTCACTGCTGGCGCTGCTGCTGGGCGGGCCGATGGCAAATATGGATACGATTGGTATTCTGCTCATGCGTGAAATGGCGGTCTACGCCCATTATGAATAGGCACGGGGCGTCAATGAGATAAGGATTATTCTTTGATACACAGAAAGAGCGATTGAAAGGGGGAGCGGAAGCGCCATGGCATGCGGCAAGAAGCACAATCCAATACATATGCCGCAGCGGGCGCGTGGCGGCAGCCGGGTGCCACTGTTCGTGTTGCCAGCGGCTGTGATCGCTGCGGTGGTGGTCATCACGGCGTCAGCCGTTCAGTTGGCAGGGCATGAATATGTGTTGACCGATGGCACGCGCTATGAAACCGTGCGACTGTATCCGGGTACGGTAGAGCAGGCGTGCGAAAAGGCGGGCTTCGGCGGTTTGGATGTGTATGAGCAGCGCGAATCGGGCGGCATAACCTATCTGACCCTTGGCGGCGAGATGTACGCGGAGATCAGCCGCGGGGGGAGCGTGACGGATGTATCGTTTCTGCCGTGCACAGTGGAGCAGCTTCTGGCGGAAAACGGCATCGAGCTTGCGGAGAACGAGATCGTCACGCCTGCGCTCTACACCTATCTGACACAGGATACTGCTGTCTCTATCAGCACGGTTACCAGCCAGACAGTGACCGAAACCGAGGAAATCGATTTTGCGGTGGTCACGCAGGAAAACAGCACGCTGGAAAAAGGCGTGCGCCGGATCGTACGGAATGGCGCCAAGGGACTGAAACAGGTGACCTATTCCGTTGTTCTGCAGGACGGCGAAGAGGTGGAGCGGAATATGGTTTCCGAGACCGTGCTGAAAGAGCCGGTCGACTGCATCATGGAGCGGGGTACGGGCACTGAAACGCAGGATCGGGCACGCCCGCAAATGGATGAGAATGAAGGGATTATCCGCCCCTCGCAGGGCAGCGATAGCGCGCAGACGGTACAAACAGGGGGAAGCAGCACCGGCCTTTCCACGGCTGGGCGGGATGATGTTTGGTCGGCACCGACAGGTGTTGCGGTCAATTCGTCCACCCGACAGATCACCACGGCGGACGGCATGACGTATTCCTACACCGATGTGCTGTCCGTCAGGGCGACCGCTTACCACCGCATAGAGGAAGGCGGACTGATCACCGCCTCTGGTACGATCACGCAATATGGCACAGTGGCGGTTGATCCCAGAGTGATTCCGCTTGGCACACGCGTTTTTGTCGTTGCGGAGGATGGCACCAGTTGGAGCTATGGCCCTGGCCTTGCAGAGGATACGGGTGGCCTAATCAAGGGAAACCGGATCGACCTGTTTTTTATGACTGGCGACGAAGCGGAAAACTTTGGCGTGCGCAATGCGAAGATATACATACTTTCGGATTAAACACAGCTTCCCCGTCATGCAAGCAGCTTATGCCGCAATGGGATTCAAAAAACAACGAGAGATACTACCATCTTGGCGGTATCTCTCGTTGTTTTATTAAGAGTATATAAGGCTTTACAGTAAGTTCTTTTTGGCGCGCTTCTGGGCATACATACGTTGGTCGGCTTCCGTAACGAGCGCTTCCAGCCCTATTGGCGCGCGGCCAGTGGCACAACCCACGGAGAACGAGACCACGGGTTCCGGACACTCCCGGTTGCTTTGTTCTACCTTGTCTTGAAGACGAAGGCGCAGCGCTTCTATTGCCTTTTCGTCATAGTCGGGGCAGACGAGCAGAAATTCGTCCCCACCCATCCGGTAGGGATATACATTGAGACTGGACAGATCCCTGAGGATCCTTGCGGCTTTTCGAAGCAGGCGGTCGCCCATGTCGTGCCCCTGTGTGTCGTTATAGTGTTTCAGACCGTCTACATCCAAATAGATCACGCTTACCAGCGGGAGGGTGGAAAACGTATCTTGGGACTGCCGGGCGAACATGGATCGGTTGCCCAAGCGAGTGAGAGAGTCGTGGCTGTTTTCATAGTTCAGCTGCTCACGCAGGGCGGTGTTCTCCAGATACGGGCGGATAATACCGAAGACAAAGTCCCGCTCTTCTTGCCACAGCTCCGGTTTGCCGGGGCGCTGAAGCTGGAATACATATTGTTTGTCCAGCACATCCAAAGCAACCTGTTCCTCTGGTTCGGCTTCGGGAAGGCAGACATCGATGCAGTACTCTGGCACACCGTCCACATCGGTCAGGATCTGGCTGCTTGTTCCACCGTCCCTGTCCCGGCAGTAGGCTGACGCTTGTACGCCACCAAACCGTTGGAGCAAAAAGCGCAGCAGGAGATGGATCGGATCATTTAGACCGTTGATCAAGGCCGCCTGTACGGCGTTGAGCTGTTTCATCAGCGCAAGGTAGCCGGAAAGCTGGGCGCTCAAGCTCATCATTTCGCTCATATCGGCGATCATACCCGCCCGGCAGTGTCGTCCCTCCGCGTTCAGGGAGAGGTGGCAGATCAGGAGCTGCCTTCTTTTTAACTTATCAAAAAACTCCCACAGGCAACGCTTGCCCGGCTCCATATCTCTTGGACAGAAAGTGCAGGGGTGGTCCCAGCCCATCAGGGCGCGGTAGCACAGTTCTCCAGACGGATCACGGCCCAGTTCGGTGCGGAGAGCCTCGTTGACGCACAGCAGACGCCAGCTTCCTTCCTCTACCAGATAAGCCGGATAAAGCTGTCCCCATGCCTGTTGGCATACTGTCTGCCAGTGATGATTTCCCATTCCGGAGTCCTCCTTTTCTCTGGAATTATTGTATCACAGCAGAAATACGTCGTGCAACAGGCTGAAAGGAGGCATGGATTAGGTTTTAGAAAAGCTTTAAGCTGATATGCGTGATCCATGATATAATTAGCTTACGAATAAAAGAATATGAAATTGGGCGTAATGCGCATGAAGAGGAGGTCGTCTTATATGGAGATCGGCTGGATTAGTCAGGAAAACCTAGTCTGCTTTCGTAGTTTGTTGCTGCCCGATGTAGTGGCGGCGCTGGACAAGGGAGAACCGGTAACTGCATTGGGACTGAGCGAAGGAAAAATCGCCTGTGGTGCGGCCGCAGCATGGCTGCGGGGCGGAACGCTGGAGGTTCGCTCTCTCTATGTAGCGCCAGACTATCGGTGTCAAGGCGGCGGACGGTTGCTGCTGGACAACCTGATGGAGATTGCTGTGGGACAAGGGGAGATAGCAAATGTCAGCTATACCAGCACGCGTCCTGACCATGATACCCTGCCGCCTTTTTTGACGGCTTTGGGATTTGAGCGGCAGAAGGTGTCGGAGAATCTTTACTGTTTGACGGTCGGGGAGCTAGCGCAGTCGCGCTTTTTTGATGGCGTCACGTCCGCGCCCAGCGGTGCGGTCACATTTGCCGAGCTGCCCCGCGTTGCGCTGGCATCTGCTTATAGGGAAGCGGTTGCCAAGGGGGAGGATTATCTGCCTTTTCCCTTGACTGATCCCAGCGTGGATGCACGGATTAGCGTTGCCGTGCCGGACAAAAACGGCATACGGGCTTTTGCGGCGTTTACCGCTCCGGAACCCGGGCGGATCGAGTTGGCTTGGGTTCAAAGCAGTCGGTCGCAGGATATGCCGTTGCTGCTTCATGCCGCATATGCGCGCGTGCGGGAACACTACCCGCCTGAGACGGTGCTGACCATTCAGGCCGTCAGCTCAGCTTCGGCAGCGCTGGTTGCAGCGCTCCTGCCCCAGTCTCGGCCTATTTCACACACCTATATACGCGCGATTCCTACAGATAGGAGGAGTATCTAAAATGTGCAAGCCAAATGACCAGCTTCAGATACAGCGTACAGCGGAGCCGCTTCAGATACAGACGCAGGAACCGGAGCAGCTTCAACAGCAGTTTGCGCCCCAGATGATACAGATGGAACCGCAGATGGCGCAGACCGAGACTGCCGAGCGCCAGCAGGAGATGGAGCAAAACGCTGCTTTGCACGCGCAGATGCAGCGTCAGCTTCCTGCGGCGCTGGCGCAGGAAGTCGCTCCTGGCGCTCCCATACAAGAGCAAGCCCCTGCCAAACGAAGCTGGAAGCAGCGCCAGAAAGACAAAAAACATGCTGCAATAGCCCGCAAGAGCTGTCCGGAGGGCACTGCTGTGACCTATGATATGGTAACCCCGCTTCAGGCGCTGCGCCAGCGGCAGGATCAAACCATGAACGATCATGCCGACGGCAGAGGCGACGTGGATGCGCGCGTGCTGCGCACCTTTTCGACGGGGTATATCCTCGACAAAAAAGGGAAACCCGCCACCAAGGCGGATGCTGCGGCCAAGGAGGCGGACGACCGGTTCTTCGCAGACTATTGCTCGAAGGATGTCAAGCGCCGCAAGCCCCATCTGGAACGGATGGTAAATGAGTTGGTGTCGGTACAGTTTACCCCCGATATGCTTTCCGAGGACAACATGCGTGCGAACATAGTCGAGCTGAAGCTTCTGGCAGACAAAATGGTGTACATGGAGAACGTGATGAAAGATCCGGTCAATAAGCCGTTTTTCGATCAGCTCGACCCGATCAAGAAAGACACGTTGGAGGCCGGTTTCCAGAAGATCTTCCCGCCTTTTGTGGGCGCGCTGTCCGCCCGGTGCGATAAAAACGGGGTGGACTACAACGGGATGACCTACTATGACAACGCAATACCGATCGAGGCCGGCCGGATGCGGGACGGCGCGATGCAGCAGTATTATCGAGATTCCATCGGGGCATACCAGCAGGAGGTAGCGGATTGTACGGCTAAATGGGTACGAAGGGCTGCTGTGGATTATGCTGAGCGGATGCAGGGAGGCAAGGCTGCGCTGGAACGCATCAAAAACGATCCCAGGCTGGGGCTGGGATCGGAGGATATGAACTCCCAGTATGTCACGCGGAGCATCACGATTCTCAAAACTGGAAAGGAGAACGACGAGGAAAATATTCAGATTTTGAAAACGTCAGTACAGGTTGGTGCGGTGCTCAAGGCGAAAGGGAAGCCTGACGAGGAACTGTATAACCGCGCAAGGGAGTTGGCCGCCAGCCGTGTCAGCAAGGTGTTGGACTGCGATGTGGATGGATTGGCCGGTATTCCCGACGAGGAACTGCTTGTCCGCGCGCCTGAGCTGAACGCCCTGTCGATGGATAGCATGTTCGTGGATGATCTGATGAAACTGAACCATCCGGTACAGGAGTGGAACACAAGGGAGCCCATGACGCTTAAGGACGATCTGGTGGGTCAGCGTGCACGTGAGTACTCGTATAAGGTGTCCATGCTCCGCGGACTAGCCGAGCGCGCCAGAGGGTTGGCTCTGTCACGGCAGGGGCAGTATGGCCCATTACCGCCGGAGGCGTGCCTCTCCGATGCGGAGCGTCAGAAGTTGGGCGGAAAGAGCATCGCTGAGTTTGCAGCCCAGCGGGAGGAGTTGGGCGCACGGCAGATGGAGAGCGCGAGGGAAAAATACCGAGCGGTAACCAACCCTAGCACGCCGGAATTCAAGGAATGGCTTAAGAGTCTGGTCCTGAAAGGCGCGCATCAGAAAAGCGTTCACAGCATGAAATTCAATGCGGTTGTGAATGAACTGCAAGATAGGCAGATACCGGGGCACGAAGAACTCATGAAACGGATAAAGGACGAACACTATTTCAGCTTGGCACACAGCGCGGAAGAATTGAAAGACAATAATCAGCCTGAAGATATTGGAGAGCCGATTTTTCGCAGTTTTGAAAGCTTTATATCGCTTAGAGCGACACAAAAGCTGCTCACGCCAGAGGCGTTCCGCACAATGGTACTTCAACTGGGTGCGGGAGGGGGCATGACCCATGCGGCCCCGGAGGAAGAACGAGAGGCAGCCGTTCAGGAAAACAAAAAGGGACTTGCCACCTATAAAGAGGTTTTGCGCGCTCAGTACGATATGATCGAGCGAAAATATGGCGATAAATTGGAGCGGCTGGATTTTGAGGAGGTGTGCGACCATTTCACGGATATGGCGCAGGACTTCTGTGACATTCAAGTGCATCTGAATATGGCTACCAAATATCCGGATCTGTTTAATCCGGATGATCCGGCGGATACGCTGCTGCGGGAGCGTATCCAGTATTATGGCCTTTTGGGAAATACGGCACTGTCAACCTTGTTTATACTGTATGGGAATGGCACTGCTGAGGATCAGCAAAACGCCGTTCAAAAGAACCTTCAGGATTCGGTGTGTAGAGAAGGACGAAGCTTTTTGCAGGCGGAACATGCTGACTTCCATCGTGAGTTTATCGACTGGAAGCAGGATGTTCATATTCCAGAGGGCATGGGAGACGGTGCGGCTGGAGTTCGTGCCCCAAAGCTA
>DXDO01000088.1 GCA_019115425.1 Candidatus Agathobaculum merdigallinarum
AAAGGGGGGTAAAAGAGAAATAAAAGATCGGTAGGCTGTCGATTCGGGTTTGCAGCTTCCCTCATCGACGTATTCAGTATACCGCATCCCGCGCACCAATATGTGAACCGTTTTTGAACAGTCTTTGAAAGGTTTTTTACAAACCGCCATGCTCCGCCTCAGGCGTATTGGGAAAGGGAGAACTGTCGTTTTTCCCGCAATCGCAAAAGGGCTGAAGGAATCCCGAAAGTATTCTTTGGACGTTTTCCGTTGCGAATATCCGCAATGGCCACATGCCGTAATTTTTGATTTTGCAAACAGCCCATAAACAGGAAAACGCCCCGATCCGTCGGGGAACGGAATCGGGGCACTTCCTGTCATTTCACAAAATAAAGGGGGGTAAAAGAGAAATAAAAGATCGGTAGGCTGTCGATTCGGGCTTGCGGCTTCCCTCATCGACGTATTTAGTATACCCGATCTTCCCATCGGATGTATGAACAAAATTTGAACGGCCTGTGAAAGAATTGTTATTTTGCTCTGCCTACAATCTCTTTTTCTTCATCAGGCGGATATCGTCGCCGAAAAAGCGCAGCTGCTTGAACTCTCCGCGCAGCCGCGATGCGACGGCGGGCGAATACTTTTCCGACAGCATATCCGGCATCAGGTTGGTATTGATGATCATGGGGCGCTTTGCCATCAGGCGATTGTTGATCAGGTTGTACAGCGCGGATACGGTAAACGCCGTACCCATCTCTGTGCCCATGTCGTCGATGATCAGCAGATCGGCGCGCTCATAGCGCGCTACTCGTTCCGCCGCCGTCTCGCCGTCGCCATTGCCGAATTTAATCGTTTCATACGCCGCCACAATGTTGATCGCCGTGTCATAGGCCACCGAAAAGCCGCGCGCGGACACCGCCTCCGCGATGCAGGTGGAGAGGAAGGTCTTGCCCAGTCCGGTCGAACCATAGAACAGCAGATTGGCCGAATCCTTGCTGAAATGATTCGCGTAATCCTGACATTGGAACAAATTATCCTCCATATTCTCCCGCGGCGAAAGGGCCAGACGGGCATCCACCCGCGGGGAATATAGATCCAGCCGGAAAGTGCTGAAATTTTGATCCTGAATGGGCAGCGCCGCCGACAGCTGTTCCTTGAGCAGGCGCGCATATCTCTTTTTGACGCACTCGCACATCGCGCTGCCATTGTATCCGGTGTCGCCGCACTGGGCGCACAATGGTTTATCCGTCAGATAATCCGCAGGCAGACCCAGTGCGCCCAGCAGATGTGCGCGCTCCTCCTGCAAAGCGAGATTCCGGTCACGCAGCTGCGCGATTGCGGCTTCCGTGTCGCCGCCGGATGTCAGAGCGGCCCTCAGCACCGCCGCCGCTGTTGTGGACAGTTCCCTGTCGATCGCGCGGATACGCGGCTCGCGCGCGTATACTGCCCTGCGCCGCTCCTCCATCTCCTCCGTGCGCATGGCGCGGTCGCGTTCCAGTTCGCGCCGCGCGGCGGCAACAAGCTTTTTGTCATACGCCATAGGTTACTCCGCCTCCTGCCTTCTGCGCCTGATCTCTTTTTTCTGTTCCAGCCAGTCCTGTTCCCATGCGGCGAGAGTCGCGCCGTCGGTCGGCTGCGCGGCAGTCTGTCCAACCGCTGCCCGCGTCTCCGGCTCGAGCGCGGTGATCTCGCTGACCGTATGTACGCCCGCGGCATCCCAGCGGCGCAGGATGCCGAGCGTGTAATCCAGGCTCTTATGCCCCTGATGCTTGTCCGCACGCCGGACAGCTAGTTCGACCGCCTCGGGCGGGAAGCCGTGCGCCAGCGCAAACCGGCATACGCGCTGCTCCTTGGGCGCGGGCTGCGCAGGGTCGGCGCCGAGCGCTTTATACACCGCATCGCTGAGCGGTTTTTCGCTCACCTTGCGCGCCAGATACTGCTGCGCGTCCTGCGCGGATACAATGCCCATATCCGCCCACTGATAGGTCTCGCGCTTGATATCCGCCAGCCGCACCACGCCTTTTTCACCCTTGAGATAGGCCAGCAGCTCGATGATCGCGCCGGCCGACAGGCCCAGATGGTCATAGGCGGTCAGTAGGCAGCGAAGCTGTCCCTCGGTCAGCGTGCGGCCGAGCACACTCTCCGCGCTTTCACAGACCGCGGCAAACTTGTGGTCATCCAGCCGCGCGCGGCGCAGCTCGTCCGCGGTGTACTGCGGCGAGTCGGCAGCCCGATCCTCTTTCCGCGGCTCCGCGGGCGTGGTAAGCTGGTTTAAGGTAAACGCCGCGCGCTCATACCGCTCTGCCGACAGATGCAGCGCCCGCGCGGCCGTTTTATCATCCGCCGTGCCGCCGTGGCGCAGGATATACAGATATAGCAGCGCTGCGTCGCCGTCGCCGATCGCAATCAGCTTGTCCAGCATATCGCAGCGCGCAACGCGCAGCTCGACCTCAGGGAGCAGTACGGAGGGGGCCATGGATCCATTTCCTTTCCAAACAGGGGATTGGATTCTATTATAGCATATCGTCGGCAAAGGGGCAATAAAAAGCAGAAACAGCGGGGCTGCGGGTGCTTTATTTAACCAAATCCACAACAACTCCTATTGCGGCAGCTGCTTTATTGTGCTAAAATACAGGTAAGCCTATGTGCTGTATTACATTGTAAAGGAGAATGCAAAATGAAAAAGCGCACCCTTTCCCTGTTCCTCGCACTGGTGATGTCCCTTTCCCTCATGGTTGTACCGGCCTTTGCCGCCGACACGACCGTGCCGGACCACGACTGGATCGGCTGCTCGAACGCGCCCATCCGCACCGAAGACTACACCACCACTTCCGGTTTGAAGGATACCCTGTACATCTTCCCCGAAGGCACAACGTTCTTTGTCGCCTACCGTTCTGCCGACTGGTCAGCCCTGACCGCGTATGATCCCAGTGAAGTCGGTGACATTACCTTTGGTCAAGACTATGCGTTTTACTCCGAAACCGAGCGTTTTGCGCCCGAACCAGGCAAGGTTTACCACCTTGTGGTCAGCGATACCATGGACGGTCAGGAGTGCTATATCGAGCTGGAAGCTAGCACCGATTCATCGGGCGAGCCGGAAGATCCCGAACCCACGTCGGGCGTCCCTGAATGGCTTGCCGGAAAAGCGGATCAGGCCTCTACCGGCACCACCACCGCCACCGTCAACGGTGAACAGCAGACCGTCTACCTGTTCCCTGCCGGAACCAAGATCTTTTTAAGTGACGGCGACGGCTATGCTTCCGCCACCAACATCGCCACCGGCGAGGTCGTAGCGCGCGGCGATGGGTATCCGCTCGAGCTGACCCTGCCCGCCGACGGCATCTATGAGATCAAGTACCTGCATGTCATGTGGAACGATTACGATTACTACTATGTTTCCGCCAATGGCGCCGGCACCGCCGAGCCGGAGCAGCCCGCTGAGCAGCCCTCCTCCTGGGCGGCTGAGCAGGTAACAGCCGGTATCGAAACAGGCATCGTCCCCGACTCGCTCCAGTCCGGCTACAAGCAGGCTGCCACCCGCGCGGAGTTCTGCGCGCTGGCGACCGGCCTGTATGAAACCGTAACCGGCTCGGAAATCACCGACCGCGTGACCTTTACTGACACCACGGACGAAAATGTTGAAAAAATGGCGGCGCTCGGCGTGGTCAACGGCGTTGGCGACGGCAAATTTGAACCGAACGGCCAGCTCACCCGTCAGGCCGCGGCAACCATGCTGTCCCGTTTGGCGGACGCGCTCGACAAGCCGCTGACCGAGCAGGCCCCCACCTTCGCCGACAACGCCTCGATCGCCGGTTGGGCGTATGACGCAGTCGGCCAGATGCAGGCCACCGGCGTGATGAACGGCGTGGGCGATAACGCCTTTGCCCCGAACGACGATTATACCCGCGAAGCGAGCATCGTCACCATCATGCGGCTGTATGATATCGTAAAGTAAGAAGCGCAACCAAAAAGGCTGTCAGGCAGTGCCTGACAGCCTTTTCTTATGCTTTCGAGCCGAATTACTTGATCTTCTCTTCCGGCTTTACGTCCTTCATGGACAGGTTGACGCGACCCTTGTCGTCGATCTCCATGACCTTGACCCAGACCATGTCGCCTTCCTTGACAGCGTCCTCTACCTTCTCGATGCGGTGGTCGGCCATCTTGGAGATGTGCACCATGCCGTCCTTGCCCGGCAGCAGGTT
>DXDO01000089.1 GCA_019115425.1 Candidatus Agathobaculum merdigallinarum
TTATCGTTATCGCGCTGGTGCAGGCCGATGGAAGGCTCGTCCAGAATATACAGCACGCCCATGAGCGACGAACCGATCTGCGTCGCCAGCCGGATGCGCTGGCTCTCGCCGCCGGACAGCGTGCCCGACGCGCGCGACAGGGTGAGATATTCCAGACCGACCGACTGCAAAAAGCCCAGCCGGTCCATGATTTCCTTGATGACGCGGTCGCCGATCTTGTGCTGCATCTCGGTCAGCTGCAGAGTGTGCAGGAATTCCATCGCCTTGACGACCGATTTTTCCGAAAACTCCGCGATGTTCAGCCCGCCGATCGTGACCGCGAGCACCTCGGGCCGCAGACGGCGGCCGTGGCACGCGGGGCACGGGATCTCACTCATGCACTCCTCGATCTCCGAGCGCGCATAGTCGCTCGAGGTCTCTTTATAGCGGCGCTCGAGGTTCGTGACAATGCCCTCAAACGGCTGCCGCATCACCCCGCCCGACACGCGGCTGACCGACAGTTCGAGCGTCTCGTCCCCCGTGCCGTACAGCAGCTCGTGCATCGCCGCGTCGGAAAACTCCTCGATCGGGGTATCGAGCGTAAAGCCGTGCTTTTTGCCAAGCGCGTTGTAATACATCGCCGCGATCGTGCCCGGGTCGGCGTTGCTCCAGCCGGACGCGCGGATCGCCCCCTGCTTGATGGACAGCTTGCGGTTGGGGATGATCCGATCCGGATCGACACGCATCTGCATACCGAGACCGGTACACACCGGACATGCGCCGTACGGATTGTTGAACGAAAACATGCGCGGCGTCAGTTCCTCGATCGAGATGCCGCAGTCGTCGCATGCGTAGTTCTGCGAAAACGAGATCGGCTCCCCGCCGATCACATCCGCGATAATCAGGCCGCCCGACAGCGCGGACGCGGTTTCGACCGAATCCGTGATGCGGCCGCGCGCGTCCGGCCGGATGACCACGCGGTCAACCACGATCTCGATGTTGTGCTTCTGGGTTTTCTTGAGCTTGATCTCCTCCTCAAGGCCGCGCACCTCGCCGTCCACGCGCACGCGGACATATCCCGCCTTGCGCGCGTCCTCCAGCACCTTGACATGCTCGCCTTTTTTGCCGCGGATGACCGGCGCGAGGATCTGCACGCGGGTCTTTTCCTCGAGCGCCATCAGCCGGTCGATGATCTGGTCAATGGTCTGCTGATGGATCTCCTTGCCGCACTTCGGGCAGTGCGGCGTGCCGATATTCGCCCAGAGCAAACGCAGATAGTCGTAGATCTCGGTGACCGTGCCGACCGTCGAACGCGGGTTCTGCGAGGTGGTTTTCTGGTCGATGGAAATTGCGGGCGACAGGCCGTCGATATAGTCCACATCCGGCTTGTCCATCTGCCCCAAGAACTGCCGCGCATAGCTGGACAGCGACTCGACATAGCGGCGCTGGCCCTCGGCGTAGATCGTGTCGAACGCCAGGGACGACTTGCCCGAGCCGGACAGACCGGTCAGCACGACCAGCTTATCGCGCGGGATTTTGATATCTATATTTTTCAGATTGTGCGCACGCGCACCCTTTACATGGATAAATTCCTGCATGTTCACCTATCCTTATTCCAAAATGCCGTGTTCAATATATGTTTTATTCCGTGTTACAGCGCAAGCGTACTCCCCGCCGCGAGGAAGGCGATCCGTTCCCCGAGCGTTTCGTGCAGCACCGCGAACGCGTGCTGCCCCGTGCAGTGGCAGGTGTAGTAGCGGCTGCCCGTCTGCGCAAGCCGAGAGGCGACCGCGCGGATGCGCTCATCCGGCTCGCTTTTGCCCGTAGAGGGGCTGAACAGGTGCATCCCGCCGATGACGAAATCCGGGTCGCGGCCGATGATCTCCTTTGCGCGGGCGCAGATGTTGACCACGCCGCGGTGGGCGCAGCCGGTAAACAGGGCGACCTTGTCCCCCTCGCGCACGATCAGGCTCTGTTCATGCGCGAAACGGTCGGGGACATAAGCCCCGTTTTCCTGCTCAAACAGCGTGCGGTTGCCGCTGGGACAGCAGTCCTGACCGGTCACGTCCGCAAACAGGGTCAGGGCATCATTGATTTCGGTCACGCCGTCGGTCAGCATCAGCCGGCCGCTTTCCGCAAGCGCGGGATCCAGCCCAATGGGCCTGATGCCGTCCGGCTTTTGGGAAAAATGCGGCTCGAACGCCTGCTTATGCAGGTAGACCGGCGCGCGGCGGTTCACTTCCAAAAACGCCGCCAGCCCGCCGCCGTGGTCGTAATGCCCGTGCGAGACAAAGGCGGTATCCACTTCATCGAGCCGCACGCCGAGCCGCTTCGCATTGCGCAAAAACAAATCGGTCTGTCCCATATCGAACAGCAGCTTTTTCCCGTTCGCTTCGATATAAAAGCTCAGCCCGTGCTCGCAGGCGAAGTCCGGCGCGCACGCAGTGTCCTCCATCAGCGTAACGATTTTCATTTGCCTTCCTCCAGCGCCTTGATCTGGTCGCGCAGCTGGGCGGCGATCTCGAATTCGAGCATCTTGGCCGCTTCCTTCATCTGGCGGGTCAGGCGCGCGATCTCCTGCTGGCGTTCGCCCTTGGTACGCAGCTTCTTCTTGCTGCTCGTCGGCACATTGGACGTGATTTCGATGACGTCCTGCACCTTCTTTTTGACCGACTTGGGCACGATGCCATGCGCCTTGTTGAACGCATCCTGCAAGGCGCGGCGGCGTTCGGTCTCGTCCATCGCGCGGCGCATGGAGGGCGTAATGCTGTCCGCATATAAAACGACCATGCCGTGCTCGTTGCGCGCCGCGCGGCCGATGGTCTGGATGAGCGAGGTTTCCGAGCGGAGAAAGCCCTCCTTGTCCGCGTCCAGAATCGCGACCAGCGACACCTCTGGGATGTCCAGGCCCTCGCGCAGCAGGTTGATGCCGACCAGTACGTCGAACACGCCGAGGCGCAGGTCGCGCACCAGCTCCTGCCGCTCGATGGTCTTGATATCGTGGTGCATATAGCGCACCTTGATCCCCGCGGTCTCGAGATAGTCGGTCAGGTCCTCGGCCATCTTTTTGGTCAGCGTCGTGACCAGAATGCGCTCGCCTTTCGCCGTGCGCGCGTTGATCTCGCCGATCAGGTCGTCGATCTGCCCCTCGACCGGACGCACGACCACCTCGGGGTCGAGCAGGCCGGTCGGGCGGATGACCTGCTCGACCACCCTGCCCGAACGGGACAGCTCATACTCGCCCGGCGTCGCGGAAACATACACGACCTGATTTAAGCGCTCGTTGAACTCATCGAAGTTCAGCGGGCGGTTATCGTAGGCCGAGGGCAGGCGGAAGCCGTTTTCGACCAGACTTTCCTTGCGCGCGCGGTCGCCGTGGTACATGGCGCGCACCTGCGGCAGGGTAACGTGGCTCTCGTCCACGATCAGCAGGAAGTCCTTGGGGAAATAATCGATCAGCGTAAACGGCGCGCTGCCCGGCGCGCGGCGCGACAGCACGCGCGAATAGTTCTCAATGCCGCTGCAAAAACCGATCTCCTGCAGCATTTCAATATCATACCGTGTGCGCTGCGCGATACGCTGCGCTTCGATCAGCTTGCCGTTTTCCTCAAAATATTTGACGCGGGCATCCAGCTCCTCCTCCAGATCCTTGATGGCAGCCTGCAATTTGTCCTTCGGGGTGACATAGTGGCTCGCCGGAAAGATCGCGGTGTGCCCCAGTTCGCTCAGCACCGTGCCGGTCAGCGGATTGATGCGGCTGATGCGGTCGATCTCATCGCCGAAGAACTCGATGCGCACCACGTCCTCATCCGAGTAAACCGGCCACACCTCGACGGTATCGCCGCGCACGCGGAAGCGGTTGCGCTCGAAGGCGATGTCGTTGCGCTCGTACTGGATGTCGATCAGCCGATGGATGAGCTGCTCGCGGCTGATCTCCATGCCCGGGCGCAGCGAAACCACCATCTTCTTATAGTCGATCGGGTCGCCCAGCGAATAGATGCACGACACGGACGAAACGATGATCACGTCCCGCCGCTCGGAAAGCGCCGAGGTGGCCGAGTGACGCAGGCGGTCGATCTCGTCGTTGATGGCGGAATCCTTTTCAATATAGGTATCGGTCGATGCAATATAGGCCTCGGGCTGGTAATAATCGTAGTAGGAGACAAAATATTCAACCGCATTATGCGGAAAAAACTCGCGCAACTCGGTACAGAGCTGTGCGGCAAGGGTTTTATTATGCGCGAGCACCAGCGTCGGCCGCTGGGTCTGCTCGATGATGTTTGCCATGGTAAAGGTCTTGCCCGAACCGGTCACGCCGAGCAGGGTCTGCTCGGTCAGGCCGTTATGGATCCCTTCGACCAGCCCCGCGACCGCTTCGGGCTGGTCGCCCGCCATTTGATATGGGCTTACAATTTGAAAATCCGGCATTTATGCTTTCCTCCGTCCTATCTGTATCCCGCGCAGCCGGCAGATCGAGGTGTATTTTCCGCGCGCCACAACGCAGTGATCCACTAGCTGAAGCCCCAGGCCGTCAAGCGTTTTTTCGAGCAGGCGCGTGGCCTCGATATCCTCCGCAGAGGGGGTTGCGGTGCCGTTCGGATGGTTATGCGCGATCGCCACACCCGCCGCCTGACAGAGCAGCGCGCCGGTCGCAATTTTATATGGATCGACCGGCACATGCGCATGCCCGCCGCGCGCGATCTCCACGCACTTGATGACACGCCCTGCGCCGTCCAGATACGCGGCAAGCAGCACCTCGTCCTGCTCGCAGGCAAACTGCGGCACGAAATATTCGCCCACCCGCTCGATGCTGGTCAGCTTGTCGCGGTGCCGCTCCATTTTGGCCACGTCCGCCTGATAGCGCCCAAAGAGCGCAAACACTGTTTTGATCAGATCCGCCGAGTGCGGGCCGATGCCCTCGACCTCGCAGAGCTGCTCGGGCGGCGCCTCGAACACCGCGTGCAGCGAACCGAACCGGTCGAGCAGGCGGTGTGCGGTCGGGTTGGTATTGCCCTGCCGGATGGCAAAATACAACAGGATCTCCAGCACCTCATGGTCGCTGAACACGTCCATGCCGAACCGCCGGAACTTCTCCATCATCCTTTTGCGGTGTCCGCTGTGCGGGTTATCCGCCATGACAGGACCTCCCTTCCTCTTTTGTCCGTTACAGGTGGACGCGCTGCGCCGCCTGCCGCAGCACACGGGCGACCAGCGGGCCGTCCTGGATCTCGGGAAACGGCACGGTAGGCTGCGGTTCGCCGTCGTGCGGGCGCAGGCTTTTGCCCATCCACAGCACGTCGCGCCACTGGCCGAATTTATACATGCTTTCCTGATAGGCGCCCGAGATGATAAAGCCCATCGCCTTGTGAAACTTCATTGAGCGCTCGTTGGGCGAGGTGATGCCGACGTAGATATTATAGTATCCCTGCATAGCGAGCAGTTCAAACAGCGCGGTGTAGATCGCGCCCGCGATGCCGTGCCGGTGCCACTCGGGCGCGACATAGATCGAAGTTTCGACCGACCACTGGTAGGCCGCGCGCGTGCGGTGCGGCGAGGCGTAGCCGTAGCCCGTGATCTCTCCGTCCACCGTGCAGGTGAGCCACGGCAGGCGCGCAGTATAGTCGCGCATCCGCCGCAGGAACTCATCCAGCGACGGCGGCTCATATTCGCTCGACACAGTGGTCTGAATAACATAGGGCGCGTAGAGCGCAAGCATTTCCGCAGCGTCGCTCTCTGCCGCGGGGCGTAGAATGATCTCCGGCATGTGATGTTCCTCATTTATCAAAAAATTGCTGCAAAAACGCCGCAGAGCCTCTCCGTTGCCGGGCTGCGGCGCTGTGTTTATTATACCGCGCCGCTCTCTGTTCTTCAACAGCTTTTTACAGTGGCGGCTTCCAAAAATCGTACATTCGTTCGCACTTCATTTGTGCGTTTTTTTGTATTGTACTGGAAAGCCATGCACAATTCAAGCACAGAACACAAGACATCCGCCCCGTCCTATGCTGCGCCCGACAGCCTGACAAGGCGAGCGAACGCCTCCGCGCGGCGGTTGCTTTTTCCGGCAAATTAGGGTATACTGTTAAAGCATATTTTTTGGCAAAGGAGGCTGCACAATGGTTCGTTATGGGTTCATCCACTCCAAAGAGGATATCAAATTCCTCATTCTGTTCGCCATGGACCTGCTGCCCTTTCCGGTCGGCTTCAGCACGATCGTCGATCTGACGACCTGGTGCGACGAAGGGTTCGGTTATTTTGAGCTGAGCGAAGCATTCTATGAAATGGTGCCGACCGGCCACATCGAGGAGCTGGGCGACGGCGGCGAAGCGCAGTACCGCATCACAGACAAGGGCCGCGAGGCGATCCGCGTATTTGAAAAACAGCTTCCTTATCCGGTGCGCGAGGCGGCGCAGCGTTCTGCGCTGCGTGTGGTGCGCCAGATCCGCCGCGACGCAGCGATCCACACCTCGGTGACCGAACGCACCGAGCACGACCTGACCGTCCGCATGGAGATGGAGCAGGTATTCGCGGTCGAAATGGATGTGGTCAGCCGCGCGCAGGCCACCATGCTGGAGCGCACCTTCAAGTCCAACGCGGAAACGATCTACCAGACCCTGCTGGCCGCGATGACCGCAGATTACGGAAACGGGAAAGAAGAAGGTAGCACTTGAAATATCTGAAGCAACTGGGCGTGCTGCTCGCGTGCTGCGTCGCGGGCGACGCGCTTTCCATCCTGCTGGGTGGCGCGCTGCCCGGCAATGTGCTGGGGCTGGCGCTGCTGCTGATCCTGCTCGTCCTCGGATGGGTGCGTCCGCACCATGTGGAGAACACCGCGGATTTTCTGCTGCAGAATATGGCGTTTTTCTTTCTTCCCGCCTGTCTGGGCGTGTTGGAGATCTTCGCGCAGATCAAAAGCGAAATCCTGGCGATTCTGGCGGTTTGCGTGCTGACCACGCTGTGCACCGCGGCGGCGACCGCGCTCACCGTGCATGTCGTGTACCGTTTGCAATGCCGCAGGAAACAGGAGGTGCGCAAGCATGAGTGAACTGCTGTCCTCCTCCGCGTTCTGGATGTTCCTGTCCATCGCCTGCTACGCGCTCGGCGTCAAGCTCCAGCAGAGAACCGGTTCTCCGCTGTGCAACCCGCTGCTGATCGCCTCCGTGCTGGTCGGCGTTGTGCTGGTGGGCACCGGCACCGCTTACCAGACTTATGAGCAGTCCGGCACGTTGATCTCTTTTTTCCTGACGCCTGCGACAGTCGCGCTCGCCGTCCCCATCTTTCGCAAGCTGGATGTGCTGCGCGCCAGCCTGCTGCCCGTTCTGGCGGGGGCATTTGTGGGATCGGTGGTCTCGATCGTCAGCGTGATCGGGTTCAGCCGTCTGTTCGGCCTTTCGGATGTGACCATGCGCTCACTCGTTCCCAAATCGGTCACAACGCCGATCGCCGTGGCGCTCTCCGACATGCTCGGCGGCCTGTCCGCAGTGACGGCGATCTCGGTCGTATTCACCGGCATCGTGGGCGCGATCCTGCTGCCCAGCTTCCTGAAAGCGCTGGGTGTCAAGGCCCCCGTGCAGATGGGCCTGTCGATCGGCACGGCTGCGCACGCGGTCGGCACCTCGCGCGCCATCGAACTGGGCGAAACCGAGGGCGCGATGAGCGGCCTTGCCATCGGTGTGGCTGGCTTACTGACCGCAGTGATCGTCTCGGTGGGATCGGCGTTTATCGCATGACAATATATGAGAAAGAGCGGCATCCGGCCGCTCTTTTTTGTTCTTTATTTTCCCACAAAATCACAAAATAAAGAGGGCGGGCATTTCTGCCCACCCTCTGCGGAATCTCTATCGGTATGGAATTAGCCGAAGTAGCGCTGCAGCAGGCCCTCGAAAGCCTTGCCGTGTCTGGCCTCGACATTCCACGCTCAGAAAAATATGCAGATTTTTCCTTTTTCAAGTGTGTATAACAGGGTTTCGCTTTGCTGAATGTTCTTATTTCAAGATTTTCTGCAAAATTGCCCTTCTGGTCGCCCTTCAGCTCACCCCCTCATTCTCCACTCTGGTTGAGTATGGCAAGCAGGTCATCCCTCATGCCTTGTGTAATGTGCTGATAGTATCTGAGTGTGGTTTCCTCTTTGGAGTGGCCCAATCTCTTTTTGGTAACAATGGCGGGAACATTATGCTCTGCAAGCCAACTGGCGTGAGTATGTCTGAGGTTATGATATTTAAAGGGAACGGACAGTTCCTTGCGACTGATCCTACCCAAAAACTTCTCACTATCAGGAGTAAGTAATTCCCCATTGGACTTGACATTGATAAGCCCAAGGTCATCCCTGATCACCTTGGGCTTATCCCTACCCATATCCACGGC
>DXDO01000090.1 GCA_019115425.1 Candidatus Agathobaculum merdigallinarum
GCCTGCGGCGGTGGTGACCACGGCGACGACCTCGTCCCCGTCCTCGGTGATGGTCAGATCGCGCATCAGGTCTTTCATGTTAACGGTTTTTTCGCCGCGTTTGCTTCTCTTGACGATCTCGACCACTGGACGGCGGAACAGCGCGCGCACCGCATCGGCAAAGCCCTCAGGCACCTTGCCTTCAAAGCCCCAGGTGATGCGGTACTGCGACCATTCGATCGCGCCGACCTTCATGCCGCCGTCCTCAAGCGGATAGATTTCGATCGCGCGCAGGCCTTCGGGAAACACGTCGTTGAGCGCTTCGACCGCGTTGACCGGCACGGACTCGGAGGTGATGTTGAAATCCAAAAATTCACACTCGCCGGAGTAACCGGTCGAGAGCGGCAGGGCCACCGACACATAGGCGTGCTGGTTGAAGCCCTCGGTAAACCAGAGCGGCATCTGGCAGCGCGCCATCGCGCGCTGCATGGTGTGCATCAGATCAAGATGGGAGATGTATTTCGCACGCCCCTCCTTAGCAAATTTCATTCTGGCCTTAAACACAGCACTTGCCTCCCTTCAGCAGGGCGTTCGCGCCGCAGCCCGCGCATTTCTGCATGCAGTCGGGCGTGACAGCTGCTTCACGGGACAGCTCCCACTCGTGTTTGAGATGCTCCTTGCGCGTGCCGCAGCCGATGTGGTCCCAGGGGAATACCTCGTCCAGCGGACGCTGGCGGGAAGCATAAAACGCAGGGTCAAGGCCGCAGTCGGCAAAGGCCTGCATCCACTTATCAAAATCAAAGCACTGGTCCCAGCCGTCCATCTTGCAGCCGCGCTGCCAGGCGAGATAGATCGCCCTGCCCTGCCGGCGGTCGCCGCGGGCGATCACGCCCTCGAGCACCGAGGTCTCGGCGTCATGCCAGTTGTAGGTGACGTTTTTGGTTTTCATGATGACCTTCATATGCGCCTGCTTTTCGCGGAACTGCTCGAGCGTGTCCTGCGCGTCCCACTGGAACGGGGTCTGCGGCTTGGGCACAAAGCAGGAAGCAGATGCTGTGATCCGCACGCCGCGTGCGCGGTTGTTCGTGTTCATGCGCCAGCAATAAGCGACCTTTTTGCAGATCTCTGCAATGCCGTCCAGATCCTCGGTGGTTTCGGTCGGCAGGCCGATCATGAAGTACAATTTTACATTGTTCCAGCCGCCCTGAAACGCGATCTCACATGCGTGGAGCACGTCCTCCTCGCGGATGTTCTTGTTGATCACGTCGCGCAGGCGCTGGGTGCCTGCTTCGCAGGCAAAGGTCAGGCCGCTCTTGCGAGTCTTCTGTACGCGCTGCATCAGCTCAGCACTGAAGCTGTCCGCGCGCAGCGAGGGCAGCGACAGGCTGATATGCCGCGGCTCGCAGTAGTCCAGCATACATTCAGTCAGGCCGGACAGGTCGCCGTAGTCGCTGGTGGACAGCGAGGAGAGCGAGATCTCCTCGTAGCCGGAGTTTTTGAGCACGGCTTCCGCCTGTTTGAGCAGTACTTCCTTGGACTTGGTGCGCAGCGGGCGGTAGGTATGTCCCGCCTGACAGAACCGGCAGCCGCGCGGGCAGCCGCGGAACAGTTCGATCATTGCGCGGTCAAACACGATGTCGGTCGACGGCACGACAAAGGACTCCGGATAGTACATGGTGTCCAAATCTTTGACAATGCGCTTTTGTACCAGCGCAGGCGCGCCGTTCGTCGGCGTGACATGATCGATCGTGCCATCCTCGCGGTAAGAAACTTCGTAAAGTGAGGGCACATACACCCCCTCGATCTGCGCCGCCTGCACGAGGAATTCCTGCTTTGACCAGTTTTCGCGCTTTGCCTTGCGGTACAGGTCGGTAAACTCGAGCATGATCTCTTCGCCGTCGCCGATCATGAACAGGTCGACGAAGTCGCAGAGCGGCTCCGGGTTATAGGAACACGGGCCGCCGCACGCAACGATATGCTTGAGTTCGGTGCGGTTTTTTGCCAGCACCGGCACGCCGCCCAGATCGAGCATGTTCAGAATGTTGGTAAACGACAGCTCGTATTGCAGCGTAAACGCGATGATGTCGAAATCAGAAAGCGGGTCGCCGCTCTCCAGACCATACAGCGGGATGCCGGCCTGCCGCATCTCCGCCTCCATATCGATCCACGGCGCAAAGACGCGCTCGCACCAGATGCCCTTCTGGTCATTCAGCAGCCCGTACAGGATGCGCGAGCCGAGGTGCGACATGCCGACCTCGTAGGTGTCGGGAAAGCAGAATGCGAACCGCAGATCCACTTCATCTTTATTTTTCATCACTGAGCCCCACTCGCCGCCGACATAGCGAGCCGGCTTCTGCACACGGGACAAGATAGATTCCATCTTCTTATGCAAGACGTTTTCCTCCAAAGCAAAATACAAAATCAGTATAACATATTTTGCGCAAAAAAGCCATACCGGAATACCCAGTATGGCTTTTTTCTACTTGATGCCCAGTATGCGGGCGGAATTCAGAACGGTCAAAACGGTGAGCAGCACGTCGGCCGCGACCGCCTGCCACATGTAGGCAACGCCCAGCAAGGTCATCAACACCAGAAGCAGCTTGACCAGAAGAACAAGCACCATGTTTTGCAGAGCGATACCGTGTGTCCTGCGGCAGATCCGCATTGCATCGCTCAGCTGCGTCAGCTTATTGGTCATAATTAAAACATTGATCGCGCCCGCGGACTGGTGTGAGCCGGCTACCCCCATCACCACGCCGACATCCGCCATTTTCAGCTCTTCAACATCGTTGACGCCGTCGCCAATATAGGCGGCTGTACCGTCTGTCGGGATGGTACGCATCAAGAATTCCATTTTAGAGACCTTTTCTTCCGGCTGCAGGCCGAAATGCACCGTATCAATGCCTATTGCATCAGCAGTCTGCTGGGCAGGAAGCTCGGTATCGCCTGTCAGGATAACCGTGCGGAGCACGCCCTGACTTTTCAGTCCTTTGATCGCTTCCGCGGCTTCCGCGCGAACAGTATCCTCCAGAACGATTGCACCGGCATAGTCGCCCTCATACGCAATATAGACCACTGTGCCGCGAATATCCGGCACATTTTTAACGCCGCGTGATACCATCAGCCGCCGGTTGCCGACAAGCAGATTGCGGTTGCCGATGCGTGCGCGCACGCCGCGTCCCGGGAACTCTTCAAACTCGCTGATTTTTTGAGGCGCGCTTTGATATGCGGCAACAATCGCGCGCGCGACCGGATGCGGGGACAGCTGCTCCGCCGCAGCCGCCAGCGCAAGGCAGCTTTCCTGGTTAAAATCCTGTGTGGCATGAATTTCCTTGACGCGCAGGTTGCCCTCGGTCAGGGTACCGGTTTTATCAAATACAGCCATGCGGAGCTCCGCCATTTTTTCAATGGCTTCGCTGCCCTTCACATGAATACCCTTCTGCGCCAGACGGCCGTTGCCGCATAAAAAACACAGCGGCACGGAAACCAGCAATGCCGTAGGACAGCAGACGACAAGAATCGTCAGCGCGCGATAAACCCAGTTTTCAATTGATGTGCTGGAGTGAAACAGCGGCGGAATGACGGACAGCAAAACCGCCAGTACGACAATAATCGGAATGAACCGCGCCGCACCATGCGTTACGCTGCTTTCCAGCGATGCCTTTCGCTCCTTCCCCTCATCCTGCACGCGCAGGATCTGGTTGATCGCACAGTCCTCAAATTTTGCAGCGGCACGAAGAAGCAGCAAAGAGCCGGTATACAAACTGCCGGCGAGAACCCGTGCATTTTGCATGACCTGCACCGGTTCGCTGTCGCCGGTCAGCACGGTATCATCCACCGTACCCTCGCCGCGCAGAACAATACCGTCGATCGGGATACGCTCGCCCGAACGAACGAGTACAAAGTTGCCGACACGGATCTCATCCGGCGATACTTGCCGTTCCTCGCCCTGCATATTAACGAGGCACGCTTTGTCCGGAACAAAAGCAGTCTGCTGAGAGAGCGACTTATGTGTCGAGCTGAGAACCAGATCGCTCGCCATTTTCCCGACGCCGTGCAGAATCAGTATCAAACTTGCCTCCGCCCGATGTCCCAGCAAAAACGCGCCCAGAGAAGAGATCAGAATTAACAGATATTCGTCAAAATATTTGCCATGTGTAAAATTGTGGGCGACTTTAACAGCCACAGGGAGCATAGTGATCAAATAGGCGATCAGATGAAATGCAAACGAAATCCCCATCTGCTGAAACAGCAGCCCAACAACGAGGAACACTGCCGCAACCGCCAGACGGATCAGGGTAAAACGCATATCCATTGGCGACATCGGCTGATATGCGGTTTCTACGCCGGCCGCTTCCCTGCGCGCGTTTTCGCGGCGCAGCCGCGTCTGTTCGCGGCGACGCATACGCGCATGATACTGCGCCCGCTCAATCAGCGTCATACCGGCTGTTGCATCGTTTTGATCGGGAACAGTTAGGGATGTTTCTGCAACGGATGGAATTTCGGGCACATCCGGCTCTTGGACCGGCGGTTCATCGACCGGCTCTTCGGCTGGTTTAGGAGCAGTTTCGTCGGAAAGCGGGGATTCTTCCGCCGTGTCTGCTTCCCCATCATCGGGATCCGAAACTTCCTCAAGCTCTTCTGACGGCTCCTCTGCGGTTTCAGATCGCTCGCTGTTTTCCTGCTGCACCGCTGGCGCGTCCGGGAGCGACTCGTTCTGCGCTGCGTGCTCCTGAGGCGCTGTTTCAACCGCGTCAGCATGTGCGTCGTTTTCCAAATCGGACAACATATTTTGCAGAAAATCGGTTGGAAATCCCATTCCGTCTACGTCTACTTGTGCAAGGATATCCTCGGGAGACTCCGCCATAGAGCCATTTTTAGCCGACAGCGTTTCATCCGCCGGCTGTCCCGAAAGGGGGTTATTCTTTTCGCTCATTCATCTATCCCTCCTGCACGTGGGCAATGCCCTGTGCTAAAATCGTCTGGATATGGTCATCACACAGCGCATAATATACGGTTTTCCCGCTTTTGCGGCTTTTGACCAGACGCGCCTGCTTTAAAAAACGAAGCTGATGAGAAATGGCGGATTGGCTCATACCGAGCAACGCCGCTATATCGCAAACGCATAACTCTCCTGTGACGAGTGCAGTCAGAATCCGCAGCCGCGTTTTATCGGAAAACGCCTTGAAAAAATCCGAAGCCGCAGAAGTAATTTCTTCTCCAGGCATCGAGGAGCGTGCCAGAACGACGGCATCCATATGGACAACGTGTTCCTCACAGCAATCAACCTCATTTTCCCTCTGCGTCTCTGCCAACAAAATCCCTCCTGCCATGCATGAGTACCTATTCAATTATAGTATCATCGAATCGCGTACCTGTCAAGAATAGACAATACGCTTTTGATTTCATAAATGTATTATACTCCTACGTGAACTGGAGGCGGGATATAAATATATTTGACATCTCTAAGATGCTGGGATATACTGTGAATACATCGAATATCAAGGTATACCGGAGGGATCGCTATGCCGCGCCAGAAGAATGACAACCTTTTTCCCGGAAGCAATACCCTGCTCGTCCTTGCATTGCTGGAGGACGAGGATAAATACGGCTACCAGATGATCCGCGAGTTGGAATGCCGCTCAGATCAAACCTTTTTCATGAAGGAGGGTACGCTCTATCCTATCCTGCACGGATTGGAGGAACGCGGCGAAGTTCGCTCCTATGAGCGCGAGTCCGAGGCCGGCCGGCGGCGCAGATACTATAAGCTGACACGGCAGGGAGTAAAAACACTTGCGCGCTGCCGTCAGGAATGGGCTGTGTTCTGCAAGCAGTTCGGCAAGGTAGTCGGGGGTGAGGCATGTGTCCTCGGATGAGCGCATTGCCCGTTTCCTGCATGAAGTGTGCCGCCAGCTGTACTGGCCGCCCTATCGGGCGCGCGTGCGCCGTGAATTGACCGATCATATTTTATCCCGCGCCGAGTACCTGCAAAATGAGCGAGGCTATTTGCCGGAAGAAGCAGTGGATGAAGCGATTAAATCGCTGGGAGAGCCGCGCGATCTTGGCAGAAGCCTGCGGCATGCCCGTTTCCCTGCCCGTTATCTTTTCTGTATTCTGTTTACCGGTCTGGTCTGGGCGGCGATCGCCGCCTGTCTGGTATATTTGTTCATGCATCTTGCCCTGTAAAAAGCGTTCTGCGGAATTCTCCAGCAGAACGCTTTTCTCATGTTTTGGTCCGGTTTGGCTGCCTATAGTAACGGGGCAAACAGCCGCAGCACACTGGCGGCAATGGAGCGCAACCACGGCACCTTGTGCAGCCATACGTCGTCGATCCGGCGGCTCACGTTGATCGTCTCCAAAATATCCTGTTTAACTGCGCCGACAACCGAGCTGTTGTAAAAACAGGTCGCGCACTCAAAATGCAGGAAAAAAGAGCGAAAATCCATGTTGATCGTACCGACGATCGCCGTATCGTCATCCGAAACGATGCACTTGGCATGCAGAAATCCAGGGCGGTATTCATAGATTTTAACGCCCGCGCGGTGCAGCTGCTGGTAATACGAACGTGTGATCATATATACCAGCTTTTTATCCGGAATACCGGGCGTCAGAATACGCACATCCACGCCGGACTGCGCAGCGATCGTCAGCGCAGTAATCATCTCGTTGTCCAGCACCAGATACGGCGTCGTGATGTAGACATACTCGCGCGCATTGTGAATGATTTGCAGATAGGTCGATTCCCCAATATTGATATCGTCCAGCGGCGAATCGGCAAACGGCTGCACATATCCGTCCGGCGGCAGCTTGGCGGTTGGCAGATAGGCATCCAGCGGCGGTACGGTCTCCCCTGTGACATACTCCCACATTTGCAGGAAAAGAGAGGTCATATTGGCTGTTCCCTCGCCGCGAAGCATAATGCCCGTGTCTTTCCAATGCCCGAAGCGCACCTTTTTATTGATGTATTCATCCGCCAGATTGATACCGCCCATGAAGCTGACGTTTCCGTCAATGATCATCATTTTTCGGTGATTGCGGTAGTTCAAATAGGTATTCAGCGTAGGAACAAAACGGTTGAAGCGCACTGCGCGGATGCCGAGCGAAACGAGGTACCGGTCATAATGCGCGGGCAGGGTGGCAATGGAGCCGACATCATCATATATCACGCGCACATCTACGCCCTCGCGCACCTTTTGTTTGAGAATATCGAGGATGGTGTTCCACATCACGCCTTCCTCTATAATGAAATATTCGAAAAAGACGAATTTCTGCGCGCGCTGCAGTTCTTCGCACATGGCGGCAAACATTTCTTCTCCCACACGGAAATAGCGCGCCTCCGTATTGGTCCATACCGGCATACCATCGAGCGAAGCAATATAGCGAGCCCGTCCCGCATGTCTGGGATACCGCTCCACCAGCTCTGCGGTTGCAGGAGTACGCATATAATCGGTAAAATCCGGCGGATTGGGTTCATATTGATGCTGCGTGCGCGCACGGTTGAATGGGGTATTGCCCCACAAAAGATAAAACAGACCGCCAAACAGCGGCAACAGCAAAATTACAATGATCCAGGTGATCTTATAGGTTGGGTTATCATATTTCCGCACCAGCCAGATCACAATAATAAAACTCAGCACCGTTAGAATGCCCGGCATCCAGCTCCATCTTGTGCTGAACCAGTCCAGCCCGAACATGACGATTCCCAGCTGGATCACCAGCAGACAGCCGCCGACAACACGCCGGTCACCCAGCAGCCGTCCCACAATTCTGCGCATAAATATATCCTTTCTTTTCGAAATACCTATATATCACATGATATCGCACGATTTGACAAAAGTCAATGTGTACGCATTGCCCCATATTAAATTCTGTGATAAAATAAATAAAACTATCAAAAATTATTAACCGGAGGACGAAAGCGATGCCCCATACCCCTGTTCCTGCCGATGAATTATCGGCCCGCCTCAGCCGCCTGCGCTGCGCCATGTCACGGCGTGACCCTGCATGGTCCATGATGCTGCTGGACAATAAGATCGACCTCTATTATCTGACCGGTACCATGCAGGAGGGGGCGCTTGTCATAACCCCCGACGAGGCGGTGCTGTTTGTGCGTCGCTCTTTTGCCTGCGCGCAGCAGGAATCCATGTTTCCTGATATCCGTCCGATGGGCAGCTTCCGCAGCATCGCCGAGGCCTTCCCGCAGATACCGGATACGGTTTATGTTACCGCGCGTACCATGACCCTGCAGAAGCTCACCCTGCTCCAAAAATATCTGCCGTTTGCGCCGAAAGCCGCCGATGATGTACTATCCGGCCTGCGTGCGGTCAAGAGCGAATATGAGTTGTCCTGTATGCGCCGCGCTGGTAAGCTGCACCAGCTGGTCATCGAGGAAGTCGCTCCGGTGCTGCTGCGTCACGGTATCAGCGAGGCGCGGCTTTGCAGTGAAATCTGCACATATATGCTTGATCGCGGCGCCATGGGCATCTCACGGTTTAACCAGCCTGTAGCCGAGGACGTGCTGGGCATTGCCAGCTTCAGTGAAAACAGTCTGCGTGCCAGCGCGCTGGACAGCCCTTCCGGCAATATCGGCACCTGTATCGCTATGAAATCGATCGGGTCTTCCGAGCGCTGCCTGCATGATGGGGACACCGTCCTGCTCGATATCCCCTGCGGCTATTGCGGTTACCATACGGATAAGAGCATCACGTTTTATTTTGGCGCCCTGTCGGCGCACCCGCAGGGCAGTCTGATCCGAGCTGCGCGCGAGCAGTGCGTTTTCCTTGAAAATGAGATCGCATCCATGTTGCAGCCTGGCGCTGTACCGGCGGAAATCTATGAAAAGATCCTCGCCTGCGTGGATCCTGCGTTCCGCGACGGCTTTATGAATGCCTGCAAGTTCCTCGGCCACTCGATCGGCCTGACGATGGATGAGTCCCCTGTTCTGGCCAAGGGCTTCACCGCGCCGCTCGAAGCCGGCATGACGCTTGCCGTTGAGCCCAAGATCGCACTTGAAGGCATCGGGTTGATCGGCTGCGAAAATACCTACGAAATCGTGCAGCACGGACCGGCGCAGTCGCTTACCGGCCGCTGCGACACAGAATTTGAAGTCATCTGTTGAGAACCATAGAAAGGAGCATCCCATGCATCTATTTACCCTGATCACCGACTCCACAATCGACGAAACCGCGGCGTACTTTGAAAAAAACGACATCAAATGCGCACCGCTCGCCTTCACGATCGACGACCGTACCATTGAGGAGGACTGCGGGCAGACCGTATCGTTCCACCAGTTCTATGACCTGCTGCGCGAGGGGAAACAGTCCACCACCTCCCAAGCCAAGCTGGATACATTTCTCAATCTGTTCCGTGAAGCCCTTGAAGCTGGGCAGGATGTACTGTATATCGGCTTTTCCTCCGGCCTGTCGGGCACGTTTCACGCTGGCTGTATGGCACGCGATGAGCTTGCCCCGCAGCATCCGGACCGCAAGATCTTTTGCGTGGACTCGCTTTCCGCGACCGGCGGCGAGTATCTTCTGGTGGATAAAGCGCGTGAAATGCGCGACAGCGGCTGCTCCGCCGAAGTGACTGCCGCAGCCATTGAGGAAATGCGCCTGCACGTTATCCATCTGGTCACAGTGGATGATCTGGGACATCTGCACCGTGGCGGACGCCTGAGCAAGACCTCTGCTGTCGTCGGCAGTTTGCTCGGCATCAAACCGCTGATCTGGGTGGACAACGATGGTAAGCTCAGCGTCTGCGGCAAAATCCGCGGCCGTCAAAAGGCGATCACCCATCTGGCAGAGCGTACTTTGCGCGAAATGACGGACAAAAATCAAACTGTCCGCATTTCGCACGGCGACTGTCTCGAGGACGCCCAGCTGCTCGCAGACATGCTGGAGAAAGGCGGCGTGCGCTCGGATATCCGGTATGTCGGCACGGTCATCGGCTCGCATACCGGCCCGGGTGTGCTGGCAACCTTTTTCTTCGGCGGAGACCGGAAGCCGGAGTAGCCGCTCCGTAATCTCCTCATCACATATGCGCTGTTAAAAGCCGCTTTCGTTTTTGCGAAGCGGCTTTTGCATTGCCTATACTGCCTGTTTCACCGCCGCATACCGCGCCGCATAGAATGCCACAAAGGAGGTTTTGTTTATGACTAAATCGGCGACCCTTGCGGTCGTCGGCGGTGATGTCCGGCAGGCATATCTTGCCGAGCTTCTGCACGCCGACGGCCACACGGTTCGTACTTTTGCGCTTGAGCGGCATCCGGTGGAAGGCTGCGTCCCCGCTGAAGATCCGCGCGTCTGCTTTGCCGGTACACAGGCCGTTATCCTGCCGCTGCCGATCCAGCACGGAGACGCACAGCTGAATGCGCCCCTTTCCAACGCCCCTCATCCGCTTTCCAATGTGCTTGACGCGATTCCAGCAGACACACTGACGCTGGCAGGCTCGGTTCCTTTCTGGGTACATGCCCGTGCTGTGCAGAACAATCTTCATCTAATCGACTACTTATCGCGCGATGAACTTGCGATTCGCAACGCAGTCCCTGTTTCCTTTACGAAAATCCCCTGTTGGACAACAAAAAAGCCGGCCTCGAGGCCGGCTTCCTTTTGTTTTGCATCTGTCTGAATCAATCGTGCGGCTTTCTGTAAAAATTGCCTGCCACATGATCGGTTTTCAGGATATTGATAAACGCACACGGATCAATTTCGTGCACTGCACGGGTAATCAGCTTGACCTGATCCCCTGAAATAACCGAATAGATCATATCGCGCTCCTCGCCATTATACAGGCCGGTGCCGCGAAACAGGGTTGCACCGTGATTCGTGGTGTTTTTAATTTTCTCGTAAATCTCTCGTGCACGGTTTGAGATGATAAACAGCGTGGTACGTTTGAAACGCAGATCCAGCATGTGAACGATCTGTGTAGAGGCAAACTGAAAAATGATAGAGTAAAGCGCCTTATCCCAGCCGAACAACAGGCCTGCAACCGCCAGCATGACACAGTTTCCAAGGAAGATGTAGTTCCATGCGTCCACACCAAGGCGCTCGCTCAGCGCGACTGAGATAAAATCCGTTCCGCCGCTGGTTGCGCCGCCAAGCAGGCACAAACTGATGGCCAGTCCGTTAAAAATACCGCCGAAAATACAAATCAGCAGGATATCGTCCGTAATCGGCATTGGCGGAATCAAGTCGGTAAGCACACTTGACAGCACGATCGCCAGACAGGAGTACAATGTAAAGCGCTTTCCAATCAGCTTATAGCTGATTACCGCCGGCACCGCGTTTAAGGCAAAGTTGATGGCGGTGAATGGAAGCATAACGCCCGCAAACTCCTGTGCGCTGCGCTGGATCAGCAGCGTCAGTCCGGTAAATCCACCCGGAAACAATCCCCCTGCATCCACAAAACTCTGGATATTAGCCGACATAACAGCCGATGCAAGTATAATCAGCAGCAGACGCTTGCATTTTTCTCTGGAGGACTGCCACTGTTTAGGAGGACACTCTGTTTCCGGCCCTTTCACTTGCTGCATTTTCCCCATTCCTTTTCTTTCCTGATTGTGTCCACTAA
>DXDO01000091.1 GCA_019115425.1 Candidatus Agathobaculum merdigallinarum
TAGAGAAGGGGAGAACGAGGGAGAATGAAACTGGCTGTATTATTCGGCGGCATTTCAAGCGAGCATGATATTTCGTGCCTGTCCGCCGCGTCGATACTGCGAAACCTTGATAAAACCAAATATGAGATATATGCGGTCGGCATCACGCAGGAAGGACGGTGGTACTACTGCCCCTCCTGCGGCGCGGACAGCGTGGAGAACGGCGCGTGGGAGCGTATGACGGATAAGGTCCCCGCGCTGCTCCCGCCCGACCGCAGCGTGCACGGTCTTGTGCTGATGCGGGACGGCAAAACCGAGACCGTCCGGCTGGACTGCGTGTTCCCCGTGCTGCACGGCGCGGGCGGCGAGGACGGGACGATACAGGGCCTTCTGGAGCTGGCAGGCATCCCGTATGTCGGCTGCGGCGTCGCGGCGAGCGCCAACTCGATGGACAAGTCGATCACCAAGGTGCTGGTGGACGCGGCAGGCGTGCGGCAGGCAAAGTATTATCTCGCGCTGCGCTATGATTTTGAGCGGAACGCCGAGGGCGTGATCCGCACGGCGGCCGACCATCTGGGTTCGTTCCCTGTGTTTGTCAAGCCGTGTTCGCAGGGGTCGAGTGTGGGCGTTGCCAAGGCAAACGATATGCTCGAACTCGCCGCAGGACTGACCGAGGCGTTCAAGCTGGACGATAAGGTGCTGGTGGAAGAGTACATCGACGGGCACGAGGTCGAGTGCGCAGTGCTCGGCAACCGCAGCCCGATCGCCTCGACTGTGGGCGAGATCGCGGCAACGCAGGAGTTTTACACCTTTGACGCGAAGTACAAGGACGAAAGCTCCAAGCTGTACATCCCGGCGCAGATCACCCCACAGCAGATCGAGACCGTGCGCCAGAACGCGCTGCGCGTGTATGCGGCGCTCGGCTGCCGCGGCCTGTCCCGCGTGGACTTTTTCGTTACCCATGAGGGTGGCGAGGTCGTGTTCAACGAATTAAACTCCATCCCGGGCTTTACCTCGATCAGCATGTATCCCAAGCTGTTCGATCATGGGGGCATCCACTATCCCGAGCTGCTCGACCGGCTGGTCGCGCTCGCGCTGGAGGAGCACCATGGATAACCGCGCCATCGGCGTGTTCGATTCCGGTCTGGGCGGACTGACGGCGGTGCGCCGCCTGCACGCGCTCATGCCGCGGGAGAACATCATCTATTTCGGGGATACCGGCCGCGTGCCATATGGTACGCGCGGGCGCGATACCATTATCAAGTACGCAAGGCAGGACGTCGCCTTTCTGCGCCGGTTCGACCTCAAGGCGATCATCATCGCCTGCAACACGGTTTCGTCAGTCGCGCTCGATTTGCTCGAGCGGGAAAACGACATCCCGATCATCGGTACAGTCGAACCGGCCTGCCGCCGCGCGATGACCATGACGCGGAACGGAAAAGTGGGCGTGATCGGTACCGCGGCGACTGTCCGGTCGGGCGCGTACGAGCGATATCTGCATCAGGCGGACGGCAGCCTCAAGCTGTTCACGCAGGCGTGCCCGCTGTTCGTGCCGCTGGTGGAGAACGGCCGCGTGCAGCGCGGCGACGTCGTGATCGAGACCGTGGTGGCCGAGTACCTCGCGCCGCTCAAAGCGGCAGGCGTGGACACGCTCATCCTCGGCTGCACGCACTACCCGCTGCTGGAAAGTGTGATCGGTGCCTACATGGGGCTGGCGGTCACGCTGATCGACTCGGGCGCGGAGGCGGCCAACCTCGCCTCGACCCAGTTTGCCCCTGGGGAAGGCCCTGGCGAGACGCGGTATTTCGTGTCGGACGATCCGGACGCGTTCGACCAGCTCGCGGAGCTGTTTTTGCAGGAGCAGGTCGGCGCCGGTGCGGATCTGGTGGATATCTCGAGCTATTAACAAGCAAAACGGAGCGGAATTTATGAAGAAAGATGTTTGGCTGTCGATTTCGTCCAAACAGCAGTTTGCGGACTGCGATGAGGAGCAGATCGATCTCGTCACCGCGGCGACGCTGTACGAGCGCGGCGGCAAATATTACATCGCCTACGAGGAGAGCGAGCTGACCGGGCTGGAAGGCACCCGCACCACGGTCAAGCTGGACGGGAAGACGGTCGCACTCATCCGCACGGGCACATGGCCCTCGCATATGCTGTTTGCAGAGGATGAGCGGCACGTCGGTCTGTATCAGACGCCGGTCGGCGCGGAGATGACGGTCGCGACACATACCTCGCGCGTGCGCAACACGGTGGGCGAAAACGGCGGCGAGCTGGTGATCGACTATACGGTCGAGGTGGATAACTCGCTGATGGGCGAGCACCATTTTGAGATGGTGGTCTCGACCGACCCGATGCGGGTATGAGAAAATGACAGAAACACGGCGCGGTAGTCTGCCGAAAAAGTATCCGCGCAGCGATCAGAAAATAATGGAGAGTGAACAAATGAACGCATATGAATTTGCGCGCGCCGAGGCGACCAGGGTCGTCGAGGCGGCTTATCACAAGGCTGTCGCGGCGGGCGCGCTGCCCGAGGGAGACATCCCGCCTGTCGCGGTGGAGACCCCCAAGGACGCGTCCAACGGCGACTGGGCGTCCACCTTTGCCATGCAGTGCGCAAAGCCGCTACGCATGGCGCCCCGCAAGATCGCGGAGGAGATCGTCGTAAACCTTGACCTTGCGGACAGCTGCTTTGACACGGTGGACATTGCAGGCCCGGGCTTTATGAACTTCACCCTGAATCAGGGCTGGTACGAAAAGGCGGTCAGGAACGTATTTGAGATGGGCGAAAACTACGGCCGCACCCAGACCCAAAAACCGGAGAAGGTGATGGTCGAGTTTGTATCCGCCAACCCCACCGGCCCGATGCACATGGGCAACGCGCGCGGCGGCGTGCTGGGCGACTGCCTTTCGTCCGTGCTCGACTGGTCGGGCAACGATGTGACCCGCGAGTTTTACATCAACGACGCGGGCAATCAGGTGGACAAGTTCGCGCACTCGGTCGAGGGCCGCTACATTCAGGAGGTTCGCGGCGAGGACGCGATCGAGTTTGATCCGTCCTGGTATCAGGGCGACGATATCAAGGCGCTCGCGCACGATCTGGTTGAGCAGTACGGCGACAGTCTGCTGGACAAGACCCCAGAGGAGCGCTTTGCGATCATTGAGGGCTACGGCCTGCCGACCAACATCGCGCGCATGGAGCGCGACCTCAAACGCTACAAGATCAATTACGACGTGTGGTTCCGCGAGAGCGAGCTGCACCAGAGCGGATACGTCAAGGAGACCATCGATCTGCTGACTGAGAAGGGCGTAACCTACGAGACCGAGGACGGCGCACTCTGGCTGCGCTCAACCGATTTCGGCTGCGATAAGGACGATGTGCTGCGCCGCGCGAACGGGTTCTACACCTACTTTGCGGCGGATATCGCGTACCACCGTAACAAGTTTGAAAAGCGCGGGTTCGACCGTGTCATCAACATCTGGGGCGCGGATCACCACGGCCACGTGAGGCGCCTGCAGTGTGCGCTGGACGCGCTGGGACTCGACGGCTCGCACCGTCTTGAAATTGTGCTCATGCAGCTGGTGCGCATGATGCAGGGCGGCGAGGTCGTGCGTATGTCCAAGCGCACGGGCAAGAGCCTGACCCTGACCGATCTGCTCGACGAGATTCCGGTCGATGCGGCGCGCTTCTTCTTCAACTCGCGCGCGGCGGAGACCCAGATGGAGTTCGACCTTGACCTAGCGGTCAAGCAGGATTCGGACAACCCGCTTTACTATGTGCAGTACGCGCACGCGCGCATCTGCTCGGTCATCAAAAACTGTGTGGAAAACGGCGTTCCCATGCCGGATACGGCAAGCGTCGACCTGTCCGTGCTGACCGGCACGGATGAGCGCCAGCTCATCAAGACGATCGCGCTGCTGCCCGAGGAGATCGCGCAGGCGGCTGCAAGCCGCGACCCCTCGCGTCTGAACAAGTATGCGGTGACGCTCGCGCAGCAGTTCCACCATTTTTACAATGCCTGCCGCATCAAGTGCGACGACGAGAAGCTGTGTGCGGCGCGCCTGTCGCTGTGTCTGGCCGCGCGGCAGACCATTGCCAATGCGCTGGGCCTGATCGGCGTGGAGGCGCCGGAAGCGATGTAAAACTTTCGCCCCAACCATACAGGTTGGGGCGAGGGTAGGTTCCACCGCGCCTGTCGGCGCGGATGAAACCAGTGGGAAGAAAAGTTCCGACACACGAAACTTTTCTTCCTGCTTGTATCAAAACCCACGCACATGTCGCGGGTTTTGATGAAAATTTCTTTTTGCAGGAATTTTCTGTTTGATATGCGCGCGGGACGCGCAAGGCTTGCTTTGGTTCTCAGGATGGAGACGGATATGAAAAAAATAGCGAAACAGCTGGCGGCGCTGGCGCTGGCGGCTTTGACGCTCGTCGTGCCGGCAGGTGCGGTAACACAGGACGGGCAGAGCGAAACATGGTTCGACGGCGTTTGGGCGCTGATTGATACGCTTGGCCTGAAGGCCGAGAACGATCCGTATGTGCTGCAAAACTACATCAACAAATATCTCGAGGAGCATCCGGAGGAGATGTACAACGTCTTAAACGACATCCTCTCCCTGCTGGATACGCATTCGATGTACCTGTCGAGCGAGGAGTACTCGCAGGGCTTTTCCACCGTGGAGGGCTTCGTCGGCATCGGTGTGGGCATGCAGCAGACCGTAGGCGGTGTGCAGATCGCCGAGGTGATGCGTTTTTCCTCGGCGGAGGAGGCCGGCCTTGCAATCGGCGATATTATTATCGCGGTGGACGGGACGGATACGTCCGCGATGACAAATACCGAGGTAGCCGAGCTGCTGCGCGGCGAGGAGGGCACGACGGTTGCCGTCACGGTGCGCCGGCAGGGACGTGAACTGACCGTCACCTGCACGCGCCGTCAGGTCAATCAGGTGTATGTGTCGAACAAGACCATGGCGGACGGCGTGGAGTACATCAAGGTCAGCGCGATGGGGTCGCAAAACGACTGGACGGCGTTTTCTGAGATCTGGGAGGGACTAGATGAGAAAAACACCCGTGCGGTGATCCTTGATCTGCGCGGCAACGGCGGCGGCGTGATCGACGTTGCGCTCAAAATGGCAAACGTGATGACGGAGGAGCCAAACGTGTATCTCGCCGGCACCCGCTGGCGGGAGGACATGGGCGGTCTGGAAACGTATTATTCCACGGGCGGCGGGCTTCCGCTGAACCGCATCGTTGTCCTTGTGGATGGGGGGACGGCCTCGGCCGCCGAACTGCTTGCGGGAAGCCTGCAGGATACCGGAGCAGCCATGCTGCTGGGCGAAACCACCTATGGCAAGGGACAGGGGCAATTTCATATCGACCTGATCAACGGCGACAAGCTGGTCATCACCACGTTGGAGCTGGAGCTGCCCGAGCAGGGCGGTTATGAGGGCGTAGGGCTGAAACCTGACCTGATGATCGAAAACCGGCAGGTAACGGTCAACGCGGCGCGTTTGACGCCGCTGGACACCACGGAGACCCTGCGCTATGGCGACCAGTCGGACAATGTATACGCCATGACCGAGCGGCTGGCGCTGTTTGGGCTGATCGACGAGGCGACAGACACTTTTGACGGCGCTGTGCTGGATGCAGTTGCAGCATTCCGAGAGAGTTATGAGATGGCGCCGGCCCTTTATGCCTCGCCGGATATGCTGCTGGCACTTGACGAGGCGGTGCAGACGCTGGACGGACAGACCTATCTGCTGGACGATCAGCTGCAGACCGCGCTCGAGATCTGCAAGCTGGCTGCGGCGGAGCCGCAGCGGTATACCCCTCTGCCGGACGGCGGATGGGAGAAAAACTGAGAAATACGATCCTTCTTGGGAGGAAGAACGACATTGGATATTCCGTTATGTCAGCTTGACCACATACCGCAGATTCTTTTGACCGAGGCGGACGATCTGCCGCTTTACCGGCAGACGCCCGAGCGTTTTGCCGGCGCGATCGCGCCGGACAGCGCCGCCTGCGCCGAATGGGCGCACAGCCTGGACCCGCTTCCGGTCGGCCTTACGCTCGAATGCCCGCCTGTTCCGGAGGGGGAGATGTGCGAGCGTCCGGTTACCATGCACTATATCCATCTGTGCAAGCAGGCGTTCCGCCCTTTGCTGCATGAGGACGCGGCGTTTTATTACCTTCGCGGCGCGCAGAGCTTCCCAGCGCTGCGGGCGGCGGTGCTTGCGCTGGGCGATCTGTCCGGACGAACCCTGATCGCGGAGATCGCAATCGAGACGGACGAGGGCCGCATGGCGGATGGTACGGATGTCCGCGCGGCGGTCGGCGTGCTGCAGCGTATCGGCGTGACAACGGTGATTTTGACCGCATACGATCCGGAGTCCATCACCGAAGCACTTGATCTGGTGGCGCCGTATGCGCGCCTGTCGCTCGGCGTGTGCGTACATTCGGCGTGGCTGCGCGCGCAGACCAAGCTGTATAATACCGAGCTGTTCGTTCCTGCCGAGCATGACGATACGGCGCGGCTGCTGCGGGCGGTGGAGGAGCATCACGGCGGCGAGATCGTGCCGCGGGATCATGACGACTTCATCCTCGCGCCGGACGGCAAAAATCCGCATTTTATCGATCCCACGATCGATATTTCGGATGAGATCGAGTGCGGCCCCCGTCTGGAGGAGGCGCTGATCGAGGCGGAGGACGACGCGGGAGCGCTCAAGCTGGTGCTTGAGACCGAGGATGATGTGATCAAGCTCGAGGAGTTTCAGTATATGATTTCGCGGCCGGTGTGTTTATGCGCGGAATCGTCCGAGCTGCTCGAGCAGGGGCTGCGGGTGTATCCCGGGCTTGCGCTGTATGACGGCACCTGGGAGCAGCCGGAGGACGTGGTGCATTATCTGGAACAAAAGTATGGACTGATCCGTTTATAAATTGGTTAGAGGGGGAATCCAATTCCCCCTATATACAAAACGACCCGGCGAAGCTGGGCCGTTTTGTGAAAACCGCACGGCGGTTTCCGGAATGAAAGTGTGCCCTGCGGCACGGGAACATACGGCTGGGCAGAAATTGCACTTTGCCGCGCGGGCGTGGAAATGTCCCGCAGGAACGGGACACACGGAATGGAGGGCATTGGATGGACTGGAAGGAAGTCACGATCTATACGACGACTGCCGGCATCGGGCCGGTGGAAGCACTCCTTGAGGATAACGGTGTAGAGGGCTATGTGCTGGAGGACGCGGCGGACTTTGAGGAATTTTTGAAGGATACCGAGATATACTGGGACTATGTGGATGAGGATCTGGTGCGGGAAAAACGCGCGCAGGAGACTTGCTTGAAAATATATCTGCCCGACAGCGAGGAGGGCGCCGGACAGTACGCGGCGATCTGGCGGGCGCTGGAAAACCTCAAGGCGCGCGACACCGGCCACGAATGGGGCCGTCTGTGCACGGAGACCGCGCTGACCCGGCAGGAGGATTGGGAATGGGGCTGGAAGCAGTATTTCAAGCCGTTTCCGGTAGGCAAAACCTTTCTGATCAAGCCCTCATGGGAGACCGTGGATGACGCACAGGGACGTCAGATTTTGGAGATCGATCCCGCGTCGAGCTTCGGCACGGGCAGCCATGACACCACCCAGCTGTGCATGACGGCGCTGGAGGACTGCGTGGGACAGGGCGACAAGCTGCTCGATATGGGCACCGGCTCGGGCATTCTCGCGATCGCGGCGGCGATGCTGGGCGCCGATGTGCAGGCGGTGGTCGATATCGACGAGAACTGCCTGAAAACCGCGCAGGAGAACGCGGAGAAAAACCATGTTTCGATCGGCCGCGGGCTGTGCGGAGACGCACTGCGCGACGAGAAACTCGCGTCGGACATCGGCGCGGGATATGATATCATCGTCGCCAATATCGTCGCGGATGTCATCATCGGCATGGCGCCGATGTTTGCGGACAAGCTGGTTTCCGGCGGTACGCTGATTTGTTCGGGCATTTTGAACGAGCGCGCGGACGAGGTGCGCTCCGCCCTGGAGCAAAGCGGTTTTGTGGTTTTATCCCATGCAAACAGCGACGATTGGAGCGCTTTTACAGCAAAAAAATGATTCATAGAATGTTCACTTGCAAAACGGCGTTTTTTTTGTTAGAATAGGAAAGGTTCATTTTATCGTATGCCAAGATTTTTTGTGGATGAGCTGCCGGAAAACGGCGTATTGGTTTTGCGGGGCGAAAACGCGCATCATGCGGGGCGTGTGCTGCGGCTGCGCGCAGGCGAGTCCGTCACACTGTGCGACGGCAAAGGCACGGATTACGACTGCATGATCGAGACAGTGGAAAAGGACGCGGTCATCTGCCGCGTGCAGGACTGTCATCCGGCGCAGACCGAGCCCAAACAGCGCATCACACTGTTCATGGCGCTGCCCAAGGGCGACAAGATGGAGTTTATTGTGCAGAAGGCGGTCGAATTGGGTGTAAGCCAAATCGTACCCTATCTGTCCCAAAACTGCGTTTCCCGCCCGGATAAGACGGATAAAAAGGTGGAGCGCTGGCGGAAAATCGCCGTCGAAGCCGCAAAGCAGTGCGGCAGAGGCGTGATGCCCGCGGTGCATGATGTGGTCCCGATGGCAGAGGCCGTCCGGCAGGCTGCGCAGAGCGAAACCGCGCTGTTCTTCTATGAAAATGAAAAACAGACCGGCCTGCGGGATGCGCTGTCGAGCGGATTGGGGAAAACGGTTTCTCTGATGATCGGGCCGGAGGGGGGCTTTGCTCCCGAGGAGGCTGCGTCCGCGCGGGAAGCGGGGCTTATCAGCGTATCGCTTGGCGCGCGCATCCTGCGGTGTGAAACCGCGCCGGTTGCGGCGCTGGCCGCCGTTTTATATGCGGGCGGCAATATGTAAGTATAATAAGAGGGAGTGTAGGCATTGGCCAAAAGCAATGTAGGCAAGAAGCCAATCAGTAACGAAGAATATACAACCAATAAGGTTTTGGCAGTGTTCAGTGTTTGTCTGCTGGGCGTACTGGTACTCATGGTATTGCAGCGCCTGCTGGATTACGGAAATACCTGGGCCGCCGGCATGGTGATGGTTCGGGTGCTGCTCGGTATCGGCGTGGTGGGCATCGTCTGCGGTATTGTGCTGCTGGTGCGCGAGGGGGCCGGCAAGCGTGAGCGGGAACGCCGCATCGTGTGCGGTCGCAATGTGCTGATCGTCGGTATCGCTATGGCGCTGAGCATGGCGGTGATCGGCTATATGGGTACGCAGCCCATCAAGATGCTGTATGTGATCCTGCCCGTGCTTGCGGTATATTATCTGGTTTATCATTCTTATGCGCCGGAGTTTTTCCTGATTGCAGCGGACAGCGGTGTGGCGCTCGGCCTGATGTGGCTGACGCATCGCGCGCTGGCTTCCGGCAGCCATGGCTGGATGGCCTATGCATCGCTGGTCGCGGCGGCAGTCCTTGCGGTGCTCCAGCTGGTATGTATCAGCAAACTGCGCGCGCAAAAGGGTAAGTTTACCTTCCGAGGCAAAACGGTGGATTCTCATTTCAGCAGCAATGCCTATAAAATGCTCATCGTCACCCCAGTGCTGATGACGGTATTGGTGGCGGCGGTTCTGCTGGCTCCGGCCTATGTGCTGATTGCTATGGGCGTGGCTGCGGCATATTTGTTCATCACGGCGGTATATTATACTGTTAAGCTGATGTAACCCGAAAGCGTTTTTCACTGGCGGACGGCTTGGCCGTCCGCTTTGTCATATCGGAGGAGGGCAGGGACATGAGGCGGTTTATCGGGATGTTGGCGGCCCTGCTGGTGGTGGGCGGCGCGGTCCTGCTGTGGTATCCGCGCGCTACCGCGCCGCATGTGCAGAGCGCATATGAGGCGGCGGCGATGCTGGAGCAGGACGTGCTCGAAGGCGGGGATGGAGTGCTGTTTCGGTCGGAAGAAATCGATCCGGACGAGGTGTACCGCGCGCTGGAGGCGCGGTATCCATATGCGTTTGCGCTGCACGCCATCACCCGGCCGGATCAGACGACCGAACTGCGTGTGGAGGTCTCGCGGCAGGCGCGGCAGGAGCAGGCGCGGGAATACGCGGCCGTACTGGCGGCGGATGCCGTGAGCGAGGATATGACGGCGGAGCAGAAGCTGCGCGCCCTGCATGACGCGCTCGTGCGCCTGTGTGAATACGATGTCGATACGGCGTCGGATCAGACGCCGGACGGCGCGTCGGCCCCCTTTGCGGCGGACGGCGCCCTGCTCGATCACAAGGCCGTATGCGCGGGCTATGGCCGCGCATTTGGCATGCTGTGCGAAGCGGCAGGACTGCAGACGGTGTATGTCGCATCCGAGGACATGAACCATGGCTGGAATGCCGTGCGGTTGGATGGGCAGACCTATTATATTGACTGTACATTTGACGATCCGGTGCCCGACCGCGGCAGTTATGTTTCCGACCAGTATTTTATGCTGACCGCGGAGGAGCTTTCCCAGACGCATGTCTGGAACGAAGGATTTTACGAGCGTTTGCTCGACAGCATGGAAAAAGAAAAATCAAAAAATGAGTAAAAAATACTTGACACAGCGGTGGATATGGATTATAATATATATCGTCGCCAACGAACGGGCGACACAGGAAAACGGAATACGGCGGTATAGCTTAGTTGGCTAGAGCGTTCGGTTCATACCCGAAAGGTCATTGGTTCAAGTCCAATTACCGCTACCATTTTCCCTTGGCCCGTTGGTCAAGCGGTTAAGACACCGCCCTTTCACGGCGGTA
>DXDO01000092.1 GCA_019115425.1 Candidatus Agathobaculum merdigallinarum
TGTCAGGAGACGCGCCGCCCATTCGTATTGTAGGTGAAGCGACGTTGCTGACACAGCCGACCGGCTGTTTCCAAAGGAGTTGATAAACCCATGAAACAATTCGATAAAGCGGAGGCCGAGCGGCTGGTTTACACCTATTCCGACCTGATCCTGCGGCTTTCCTACACCTACCTCAAATCCACCCATGACGCGGAGGACATCTGCCAGACCGTGTTCTTGAAGCTCCTGACGAGCGGGCAGACCTTTGACAGTCCGGCGCATGAAAAAGCGTGGATCATCCGGACGACCGCAAACGCCTGTAAGGATGTGCTGCGAAACACCTTCCGACGGCGCACGGTGGCGCTCGAAGCAGCAGCCACGACCGCCGCACCCGAAGCGCCGGACAGCGCGGTGCTCGAAGCGGTGATGACGCTGCCGGAAAACTACCGCGAAGCGGTCTACCTGCATTACTATGAAGGCTACTCCGTCCGCGAGATCGCCGGCCTGCTGGGCCGGAGCGAAGCGGCGGTTACCGCGCACCTGAGCCGGGGACGGCAAAAGCTGCGCACCACACTGGGAGGCGAATACTATGAACAGAGCGTATAATGATAACAAAGAGTATACGGAAGCGATGAGCAGCCTCAAGTTTTCGGACGAGGCCAAGGCGCGCATGGTGCAGAATCTGCTGGACGCGCAGGAACAGGCGGCCGACAATGTCGTATCCATGCCGCGGAGACACAAGCGCCGTCTGCCGCGCATCGCGGCGGTGGGCGTTGCGGCGGCGGTCGTGCTGACGGTCGGCGCGAGCGCGACCGGCGTATTCAAGACCGCGGGCGAGGCGTTCCAGGGCATGTTCGGCCCGACGGCTGATACCGAGATCATCGACAAGATCGGCCGTCCGGTCGGCGCGAGCGACACGGATAACGGCGTGACCGTCACGGCGGACGCGATCATCGGCGACAAATACCACTATGCAGTCACTTATTCCATCGCCAAGGACGACGACACAGCGTTTGACATTGACCTGACGGATACGGTGGGCGACGGCGTGCTCCCCTTGACCTTTGGCGAAGAGGACACCTCGCTGTCCGGCTACTATGGCGGTACGCACGGCGGCTCGTATTTCTATGACGCCGACCCTGCGGACAATGCGATCCAGTATGTTGAGACCCGCGAGATCAGCAAGGGCGAGGTGCGCGGGCACATGGTACGCGCAAAATTTAAAGACCTTTGCGTGTTTGACGACGAGATGAACCGCAGCGTGATCGCTGAGGGCGAATGGTCGTTCAAGTTCAATCTGGATTTCGAGGATACCTCGGTCAGCCTGCCCGCGGGCCAGACCTTTGATTTGAACGGCATGACCGCCACGATCGACGAGATCAGCCTGTCCCCGCTGGCGCTGCGCGTGGATTACACGGTGGACAGCGAATTGCAGTGGGACGAAAACGCGCAGTCCGGCCAGCAGAGCGAGCACGACAGTGAGCAGATGCACAAGTATTTTGACAGCGTGCAGATTTTCGTGAACAAAGCGGACGGCACGAGCATCGATCTGTCCTATGCGGGCGGCAGCATCTCGCCGGAGGACGGCAAAACGGTCTGCCAGAAGGGTGATATTTTCAGCGAGATCATCGCGCTCGAGGACGTTGAGAGCGTCACCGTACAGGGCGTTGAGATCGCGGTGCAGCAGTAAAACCCATACGCAAAAAGAAATTCCCCAGTTGGGGAATTTCTTTTTGCGAAAACGTACACTGTGTCCGGAAATAGTAAAAAACGACCGGATTCGATTTACAAATCATACCTCCGGTGCTAGAATAAAGATAAAGAATGGATGGTAAGTCGATTTTCGGAGGGATTAGAAATGGATATGCTCAAGGATTATCCGCTGCTCCGTACGGACAGCTACGCAAAGATCTTTCTGTATAACACGCATGAAACAGTTGCCTGCGTGCCGCGCCATATCATCCGGATGCGCGACAAGGTAAAGCCGGATAAATTGCAGCAGGCGGTCGAGCAGGCGCTGCTCCGTTTTCCGCATATGATGCTCGGCGTGGAGGCGACGGATACGGCTTTCCGTTACCGTCCGAATGTGCTGCCGCCGGTCGTTTTACCGTTTGACGGCGTGGAAAAACGCTATACCATCGGCTCTAAGGACACGCGCGGCTATATGTTCCTTGTGGGCTATGACGATCATACCATCACCATGGAATACCAGCATTCGATCTCGGACGGACGCGGGTTTGAGGAGTTTATCCGATGCGTGCTGTTCCAGTACTTAACGCTGTGCGGCTATCCGGTTGAAAATGACGGCTCGGTGCGCGGCATGGATACCCGCTGGTCGCCGGACGAGAGCGCGGACGGCTATCAGCAGCTTGCAGACCAGGAATTTTCGCCGGACGGCATCTGGCGCAAGCCGGAAGCGTCCCATGCGTGGGATCTGACTGATAAGGGCGACGGCCCCGAGATCGTGACCGAGATCACCTTCCCGTTTGCGCAGCTGCATGACTATGGCAAGTCGATCGGCGTCAGCCCGCTGTCTATCGTCGCGCCGCTGCTCATGCGCGCGTTCGATCAGAAGTTCGGGGAGCCGGATAAACCGGTCATTTCGCAGATTCCGGTCGACCTGCGGCCGCTGCTGCCCACGCCGACCACCCGTTATTTCATCTGCTTTATCGACCTGCCCTATCTGCCCGAATACCGCGATCTGCCGCTTGACGAGGTGTTCCGCAGAACCAAGAAGTTTTTGAACAGCCAGATGGAGCGCGAGCAGCTGCTCTACCGCGCCAAGGCCGCAGCCGACCGGTGCAGCGAACTGCACGAGGCGGATATGCCGCTCGAGGAAAAAATGGCGGCGGGGCAGAAGGTGTGCAAGGACTTTGTGCTGGAGGACAGCTTTTTGATCACCAACGTCGGGCGGTTCAAGCTGCCGGAGAGCTGTATGCCCTATGTGCTGGACTACGGCGCGGTGCTGCCGTGCGCGGTGCAGCCGTTTGCCATGCTCGTCTCCTCGTTTGGGGACCGGATGAAGCTCTCGGTCGCGCAGCGCGATCACGATATGCAGGTGGTCGAACAGCTTTGCGCCGGCCTGCATGAGATCGGGGTAAAGGCCAGAACCATGAGTTATCCTTTCAGGGTGACGAAATATAACGGCATGGCGTGCGGGCAGCTCTAAAAACACATTGGAAGTGTGTCGCTGCCGGCGAAGAAACGCCGCCGTGCAAGACCTAAAAAAACCGTGCTTTGGTTTGCCAAAGCACGGTTTTTTTGTTTGTCAGTCGATCGTCAGGTTGAAGCGGTCGCCCGCATCGCCGCAGAACACGATCGCGCCGCCGCCTGACAGGACGATCTGAGTGTCCCCCGTGACGACGCTCTGGTTGACGGTGCGGCCGGCAGCATCAAACAGGACAAAGCCCGCGCCCTCCGGCATTTGGACGGTCATGGTTTTGCCATCGAGGCTTTCCGGAAGGCTGTACCAGCGGTTGTAGCCCGAGGGCTGGATGGTCAAATAGGAGTGGCTGCCGGTGTAGATATCCGGCACAGCGGAGAGGTCCATATACACGCCGTCGGTATAGTAAACGTATTCCACCCCGTCCACAGTCTCGAACACAAACGGCGAGGTATCTCGGCCGCCCATCATCGGGATCTGGATGGCGACATCCGCGCGGCTGTCGCTGGTCAGCGGGTTGGAGAGCAGGTAGCCGTCCACCGTGCCGATGCCCAGCATGGGCAGGCTGGACATGTACAGCTGCGAGCTGGCCTTATCGGTCACGGAGACATAGGCCTTGCCCTGACGCGCGGCCCAGGCGGCCTGCATCTCGTCCGTGACCGTGTTTTCCGGCAGCTTTTCCAGATAGTAGGTCTCGGAGACAACGTCGCACAGGCCGTCGATCGCGGAATAGCCGCGCGCGGTCAGGTAGGTGCGGCCGTTCTGCTCGGTAAAGCGCAGCTCGAGCGCACCGGTCTCGTCCTTGAACACGCCGCCGCCGCAATAGAGATAGGTCTGCGCCTGTGTGGGCGCATAGGCGTTTGCCAGCGTGAGCGTACCCGCGTCGTCCATGGTCAGGCGCATGAGCGAGGTCGAGTCGCCGTACAGTCCCTCATACTGCTTCATGTCCGCATCGAGCGCGGTCTGCTCAGCGGGGGTGAAGCTGTCCAGCGCGCTCAGCCGCTCGGTGATGACGCCCTTTTGCTCGAGCTGGTCGAGCAGCAGACTGGTCGCGAGCATCTGGCAGTAGGCGCTCGAGCCGCCCGAGGACGAGACCGAGGCGCTCAGCCCGTATTCGGGCAGGACGATGAGCGAATTGTGCATCAGCAGGGTGTCGCCGCCCTTGGTGACCGCTTGAATACCGTACAGGTTAAAGGGATAGAGGTCAACGCTGTCCCAGCCGAGGCCGTAGCCGACCACGTTGTTTTCCACATCCAGCCACTGGCCGTCCGCGTATTCCTTGTGGAAGGTCGCTTCGCGCGAGGCATCCGTCAGCACATCCGTCTCGCCGGTGAAGATCTGCGCAAAGCGGCACAGATCCTCGGCGGTCGCGTACACGCCGCCTGTGCCGATGATGTTGACCGCGTCGGTCGGCGTCTCCTGTTCGGGGGCGGAGGGGTTATAGGTGCGCACGATGGCGGAGCGGTCGAAGTCGTCCTGCATGGTCTTGGTGTGCGCCATGCCGAGCGGGCCGGTGATCTCCTGATGGATGAAGTCGGTGAACGACATGCCGCTGACGCGCTCGATCACGATCTCCGCGAGCGTGAAGCCGTCGTTGCAGTACACCGAGAACGCGCCCGGATCGGCCTTGAGCGTCTGCGTGGCGAGGTCGGCGAGCAGGGTGTCGTGTGCCTGCGTGTCCGCGTCGTCAAACAGGAAGCCGTTGCCGTAGGTGCTGCCCATCAGGCCGGAGGAGTGGTTGAGCAGCATGCGCACGGTGATATCCTGATACCGCTCGTCCGCCATCGTAAACTCAGGGATGTAGTCGGTGACTGGACGGTCCAGATCGACCTTGCCCTGATCGACCAGCCGCATCATGGCGGCGGTGGTGAACATCTTGCTGGTCGAGCCGATGCCGAACAGGTTTTCCGTGGTCAGCAGGCGGTTTTCCTGCTTGCTGTATACGCCGCCGACGCCGCTCTCCACAATCTCGCCGCTGTCCATCATCGCGTACTGGATGCTGGTGATGCCGGCGCCTGCGTCGAGCAGCAGCTGCACGCGCTCGTCCACCGTGAGTGCGGTCTGGGTCTTGGGCTTTGCGCTGCGCGCGAGCGGGTTGGAACTGTGGCTGTCCGGCGCAGGGGTGACAGGGGACAGCGCCGCAGGCACGAGCGGCTCGGGCGGCAGCGCGGCGGCAAACGCGGCGCCCGGCAGGGCGAGCGCTGCCGCAAGCACACCGGCGAGCAGTCGGGACAGGTGTTTGTTCATGGGAATACTCCTTCCTTTTGTCGCGGAATAATATTTAGAAGATGATCTAAATATAATATGGATCGCGCATCCTGTCAAGAGGCATTGTGCATGCTTCCCGCAGGATCACACACCCTATTATGGTCTAATTTGGGCCATATGTCAATGGCCCAAATCGAACCATTGTATGATGGGGGACGAGGTGAGGCACATGCTGTGTCAACGGATGCGCGATCTGCGCGAGGATCAGGAGAAAACCCAGGCGG
>DXDO01000093.1 GCA_019115425.1 Candidatus Agathobaculum merdigallinarum
AAAAACCATAAAAAACTCTTTTCTTTCCAACTTTTTATGCTATAATGATAGCTGAAAGAGATTTTATTGTTTTATGAACATCAGGAGGTATGTATTATGACCAGAGGCATCCGTGTAAAGAATACGGACGATATTCAGAAGATCAACAAAATCGTGACCAAGTACCCCTATGATATTTGGATTCACGGCAAAAGCGGCATGGTAGACGCCAAGAGCCTGCTCGGCATGTTCCTGCTGTCGCTCAACGAGCCGCTCCAGATCGTGCTGGAGGACGATGTGGACGCAACTGCGCTGTTTAAGGATCTGGCGGATTATCTGGAGATCGACGACGACTGATCCGATGCAGGGTTCATCCCGCATCGAGTGATATCCCGCTGTCGGGCAACCATTATTGTAAAACAAGGGGGCACAGGATTTCCATTCCTGTGCCCCTTGGAGACTGTTCAAAAAACATAGTTTTTTGAACAGTCTCTCGATCGGAACCACGCTTCCGATCGAATTTGCCGATGACTGCGCGCGCCTTTCAGGCAGCCCGTAGGCCACTAACCTTATTTGCCGCTTTGCGGCATTTTAATGAGTACACTTGCCATCGGTTTGTATAAAAACTGAGATACAGGCTCCCAGTTTTTATGAAAATTGCGGCAAGCCGCAATTTTCTATTTCATGCGCGCTACGGCGCGAAGGACTTTTTTCGATAGACTGCGGGGGCACAGGATTTCCATTCCTGTGCCCCCTTTCTGTTTTTCAGCACCCATGCCGAACGTGTACGAAGGGCATGGAACCATCGGCCCCGCACTTCGCTTTATGCCGCGCTGCAGGCGCGGCTTTTATTCTGCCGATTCGTAAACCGGATATGCGCCCGCGGGCCGGTAGCCCAGCGTCCGTGCGAGACGCGCCGACGCTTCATTTGCAGCATCCCACGAGGGGTGCAGCCCACGCTCCAGACAGTCCAGCATGAACGCCGCGGCACACGCACGCGCGAGACCGCGCCGGCGGTGCGCTGGATGGGTGTCGATCTCGATTTCCAGACCGTCCGGCCAGTCCGCGTAGCTGGATGCGCCGCACACCAGCGCGCCCTTTCGCAGCACGGCATACCCCGCGCCATGTGCGGCATACGCCTCCCACGTAGGATACTGCGAAACCAGATCGCGGCTCCACTCCTCCCGCACGGCCAAGCGATACAATCCCTCATCCATTCGCCGCAATTCATATGCTGCGGGCAGCGCGTCGGCAAACCTGTGCAGCAGCGCTGTGTCAAATGCATTACATTTGCAAAACGCATACCGCACCGACCGCCGCGCACGCGGAGCAGTCTGCTCGATCAGCGTGTCCCAATCCCGTGTCTGGGGAATCAGGATCGTGTATGGCCGTGTCTCCGCAGGCCGCCACGCGGCAACCGCCGCATCAGGTTTGCCCGCAAAAAAGCAGAAATCCCCCACGCGCACCTGCGCCGACCGATAATCTGCGTCTGCTATGGCATATCCCATACGTCCGGAAAGATAGGCATACAGCATCCCCTCCTCCCAGCCGTCCAGCAGCGGCATCAGCATCGCCGGGTCGGAGACGCGAACCATCACAAAACCATCAGCCCCTTGGGCGCTTCGGTCAGATCGATGCAGCCGTCTTCGATCACATACAGCATATCCTCGATGCGCACGCCGAACCGGCCCGGCAGATAGATGCCCGGCTCGGCCGTTACGATCGAGCCCGCCGGCAGCTGCGCTTTCCCGCGCTGTCCCGCAGTCGGCGCTTCGTGGATCTCCAGCCCGACGCCATGGCCAAACCCGTGGCCGAACGCATCGCCATAGCCTGCGTCCGCAATCACCCTGCGCGCGGCGGCGTCCACGTCCCTGCCGGTTACGCCCGCCTTGCAGCACGCGATGCCCGCGAGCTGGGCGTTCAGCACCGTGTCGTACACGGTCTGCATCTCGTCGGTCACATGGCCGACCGCGACCGTGCGCGTCATATCCGAGCAGTAGCCGTCCACGATGCAGCCGAAGTCCATGGTAACGAAATCGCCCGCCTGAATCTCTTTTTCAGTCGGCACGCCATGCGGCTTGGAAGTGTTCGCGCCCGACACCACGATCGGATCGAACGACATGTTCTCCGCGCCGTAGTGCAGCATCAGATAGGTCAGCCGTGCAGCGATCTCCTTCTCGGTCGCGCCCACCTTGATGTCGTTCAGCACTTCCTCGAGCGCCTGCTCGGCGATGCGCTGGGCGGCGACGATCTTGCCGACTTCGTCGTCCTCCTTACAGATGCGCAGCCGCTCCACACCGTCCTCCAGTCGAACGACGGTCGCGTGCAGCGCGGATGACCAGGACATATATTCCGCATAGGTGAGCATTTTGTCCTCCAATGCGATTTCTTTCACGCCGTCCTGCCCGATCAGTTCGTTGACAGCCGCGGTGTAGCTTTGACCCCCGCCGATCTCGCGCACCTCAAATTCCGTGACCGCAGCGCGCGCCGCCTCGACATAGCGGAAGTCTGTGTAAAACACCGCCTGCTTTGCGGAAAGATAGACCACGCCCGCAGTCGAGTGAAATCCGGTCGCATAGCGGCGGCTGATCTCACTGGTCAGCACCAGCGCGTCATACGGCGCTTCCAACAGCATACGCTGCAATTCGTTTCGTTTCATATAAACCGCCTCACCCGATAATTGCCTTGACCGCGTCCACGGCCAACAGGTAGCTGTGCTTGCCGAATCCCGCGATCACACCCGCGCACACCGGCCCAATGACCGATTTGTGCCGGAATTCCTCGCGCGCGTGTACGTTGGACATGTGTACCTCCACGCAGGGCAGGCGCACCGCCGCGATCGCGTCACGGATCGCATAGCTGTAATGCGTGTATGCGCCCGCGTTGATGATGATCGCGTCGCATTCCTCGCGCGCGGCGTGGATGCGGTCGATCAGCGCGCCCTCCGAGTTGGACTGGAATACCGAACATTCCATGCCGAGACGCTCGCACTTGGTCACAACCTCGGCGTTGATCACAGCAAGCGTGTCCGAGCCATAGATACCCGGTTCGCGCAGGCCGGTCAGGTTGAGGTTGGGTCCGTGGATCAGCAGCACTTTTTTCATTTTCCTGTCTCCTTTTTATATTGTTCCATCATGGTTACCGCATCCTCGGCTTGTGTGCCGGCGGATTCGCAGATAAAGGTCGGCGCATAGCCGCGCGCCGCGCATTCCTGCGCGACCGGCAGGAAATCCGGCCCGTACTCGGTATCGGCAAAGGTCAGGTGGCGCACCTCTCCTTTGTCGTTGTATTCAATATGGGAAAAATGCGCGTGCATGATGCGGGTGCGCTCGACGCCGATGGTGTTTTCCATCAAGTCGAACAGGCGCGCGACGTCCTCCCGCGTGGACATGCCGCCGCCCGTGCGGCAGTTGAGATGTCCGAAGTCGATGCAGGGCAGCAGGCGGTCGTCCGCTGCAACCAGCGCGCAGACCTCCTCCGCCGAGCCGAGCACGCTTTTTTTGCCCATCGTCTCGAGACAGACCGTGCAGCCGGTCAGATGCGCCTCGTCCAGCGCGCGCAAAATGTTTTTGACGTTTTCATGCGAATTGCGCATCGCGCGCTCGCGCGTCAGCTTACCCTGTCCGCCGCAGTGCACCACCATGCGCGCGGCGCCCAGCGGCACGGCAAGGCGCGCGGTTTCCAGCACATAGCCGACGTTCTTTTCCATCCGCTCGCTCTCCTCGGACGAAAGATTGATGAAGTACGGCGCATGAATACTCATCTGGACGCCGTTTTCACGCGCCGCTGCGCCAATTCTAAGCGCGGTCTCCTCCCCGCAGCGCACGCCGCGGCCGCACTGATATTCAAACGCGGTCAGCCCCTTGGCGGCGAGCCACGCGGGTGCGTCCTCGCTCTTTTTATAGCCTTCCGCGGCAAAGGATTCCGAGTTGCCCGCGGGGCCGAACTTTGCTTCACTCATGGCGCGCCCTCGCTTCCATCCGGTGCTTGCCGCGCTCGATGAACCCGCGCTCGATCTGATAGCGCACATTCACCCAGAAAAAGCGGCGGTCCAGCGTCTGCACATAGCAGGTCAGCGCGCCCATGCGGTTGCCGCCGAATACATCGGTAAAAATCTGGTCGCCCACCACAGCGATCTGGGACAGCGGCAGCCCCAGCCGCTCTGCCGCGCGGCGGAAGCCCGCGGAAAACGGCTTGCACGCACGGCAGATGAAATCCACGCCGAGCGCCCTGCAGAATTTGCCCACGCGCGCCTCTCGGTTGTTGGAAAACACCAGCACTTTCAGCCCCGCGTCGTGCAGCGTGCGCACGAACGGCGAGAGTTTTTCCGGCGGCAGTGCCGCTTTATGCGAGGCCATCGTGCCGTCCAGATCGATCAGCACGCCGCGCACGCCGTTCTTCTCCAGCAGAGCCGGGGTAATATCGTAAATCGAGTCGAAAACATAATCGGGTATCAGCTTGCTCATTCATTCACTCCTGCGTTCTCACTTTAGCAGATGCCACATATAGTGTAATAGAATTTGTCCAAAAAGTCCAGAGCGGCAACGCACAATCCGCCGTGCGCGCCGCCCAAGCACAAGGGAGTCGATCATGATGGTATATACGAAAAATCTGGTTCTGGTATGCACCGGCCGCGATGCGGTACGCGCGGCCAAACAGGGGATGCCCGTGCTGCATCTCTGCCTCAGTATCACACCTTCGGGCGCATTGCAGCGCCTTCAGCTCCCCACTTCCGAAACACGCTGCCTGCTGGGTCTTTGTGACCCGCCGCGCGATCTTGTGGACTGTAATGCAGACAGGCTTGCCTCAGACCTGGTGTTTGAGGCGCGGCGCACAGGCGCCCCCGGCGTGTTTGCGGACTTCGAGCATGACACGCCGCAGAGCCGCCGGCTCCTTGCGGCATTCGACCGGGCGCTGCACGAAGCGGACATCCCGTTTTATGTCCCGCTCGCCTGCGGGCGCGCGCTGACGCATGCCGTCCTCACCACGCCGACCGCGCTTTCCGGCGGCAGCCTGACCGCATATATTTCCTCTTTGCAGGGGATCTACGGCGCGGCGCGCATCGCGGCGTTTTTGCAGCCGATCTCACAGGATTTCACCCTGCCTTCCGACACGCCGAACGGCAAATCGCTCACGCAGACCGAGCGCGAAAACCTGCTCGCGCGCACCGGCTCACAGACCTTTTTCTCGCGCGAGCTCTGCGCCAAATACTTTACCTATACCGACAGTGACGGCCACGCGCATTTCGTATTGTATGACGACCCTTCCACGCTGGAAGCCAAGCTCGCGCAGCTCGCGGGCTGCGGCGTGCAGACCGTGTTCGCGCTGTTTCCGGATGCCGCTGGGCTTATGAATCCGTCGTGATCGGGGCGGTTTTGGCGCGCACAAGGCCGATCAGGTCAGCGGGTGCGCACTCGATCTGATAGCCGATCTTGCCTGCTGAAACGATAACGGACGGCAGTTTGTCCACACTCGCGTCAAACACGGTCGGAAACGCCTTTTTCATGCCCACCGGCGAGCAGCCGCCGCGCACATAGCCGGTCAGCCCGAGAAGTTCCTTGACATGTACCAGTTCGACCGACTTCTCCCCTGCCGCTTTGGCTGCTTTTTTCAGATCCAGCTCCTTTGCCACCGGAATGACAAACACATGATAGCCGCCCGATTTGCCGCGCGCGACCAGCGTCTTGAACACCTGCTCTACATTCTGCCCTAACAGCTGCGCAACAGTCACGCCGTCCACCGCTTCCTTGCCGTGCGGATATTCGTGCGCGGTGTAGGCAATCTTATGCTGCTCCAGCACGCGCATCACATTGGTTTTATCCAAAGCCATTTTCTCGCTCCCATCTGCGTTTTATACAGATATTATATCTTTCTTTTGTGCAATAAGCAAGAAATATCAAAAGGGTTCCTCCGGCCGGAGGAACCCCTTTTTCTCTATGGACACGCGCTACTGCGGGCGTGCGATCACGATGCGGATGCGTCCGCCGTCCTCGGTATCCTCATCGTAATAGCAGGTGATGCTGTACGAAGAAAAATTGTTGCGCAGTTCGGTCAGGGAAAGCAGGCTGTAATCCGAATTTTGATACAGATACACCGCGCATTCATCGGAAAACAGCCAGGTTTCCTCATCCTTGGTGATGCCGAGCGGCGTGATCGCATCCGGATTTCGAATTTCCTGCAAGGAACGTACGGAATCCAGCTGCCCGTTTTCGATCGTCAGCCGCGCCGGGCCGGTGGACGCGCCCAGCGTCTTGCCGCTGGTCGTCAGCGCCCGCTCCTCCCCATCGAGCAGATAGGTGTAGCTTCCCGACAGGCTCATATCGGTGTCCTGCTCGCTGACGCTGGTAATAATGCCGTATTCATATAGATCGCCCGTGAAGTTGCGCAGGATCAGATCGGTGATCTCACCCGCTTCGTTGGCCGCGTAATAGCGCACATCCGAGGAATCCAGCTCCGCCCCGTCCAGGCGGGAGTAATAGATCCGTTTGGCTTCGGTGCCGTTCACATCCAGAATGCGCACATCCTTTGCCATCGTCCTGCTGCCGATCGAATAGCCGGACACCTCGCCGCTGAGAGACGCGGAATTCAGAATAGAAACATCGGTTCCGGCAGAGCCGAAACCGATAGAGACCATGTCGCCTTCGTCGATCGAGGTTTTGGAGCAGGGATACACATAGCTTGCGCCGTCCGTGGCCGTAACGGTGATGGTGCGCGCGGTATAGGCATTGCCGACCGCATTGTAGTATGTCCCCGTGCCGGTGGCGGTCACCACGCCGGCCACGCCCGCTGCATACTCGCCCGCCGGCAGGGCGGCGGCGACCTTGCCGTCCCGCCCAAGCAGCAGGGTCACGATGTCCCCGATGTTGAGCCCGCCGAGGGTGGACAGCGCAAGCGCCGCGTCGCTCGTATCGATCTCGTACGAGACACCCGCCACGGTCACCGAGGTCGGCGACGACGCAGAGGGGGCTGCGGATTGATAGGTGCCGGTCACGGCGTTGGCATACGCCCAAATGGTCGAGTCATTATAGTACACCACGTCATACTTCTGTACGGCGTCCGCGATGGACGCATAGCCGTTGCGATACACTGTCTTATTTTCGCCCGAAACAATGTCGGACAGGCTGCCCTCAACCACATACGGACCCTGCATCGTGTCTGAAACGATACTCAGGTAGTCGATCTCGCCGCTGTCGTTGAGCGTGTATCCCAGCGTCTGCGCATAGACCTGGCCATCCTTGGTCTCTGCATTGAGAAGGTTATAGAACAGATACATCATGTTGCGGCGGGTCATCGCCGTGCCCTGTGAGGCAGTGACCTTGGTATCCAGCCCGAGCGACTTGTACAGCGCAAGCTGACCATACGGATAGGAGCCGGAAAAGTCCTCGGTCGTGTAGCCGAGCAGCTTGAGCACGCCGGTCGCGGCCTCCTCGAGCGTTACCGTGTTGCTCGGCTTATAGCTTCCGTCCAGATAGCCGGACAGCCACCCCTGCTCGACCGCGGTCTGGATATAGCCCGCCGCCCAATGGGTGTATGGCACATCCTTGAACGGCGAGGAGTTGGATGCGCCGGAGACCTTATCCTGATAGGTCGACGCCGCCACGAGCATTTTGGCATACTCCGCGCGGGTGACGGTGTTGTCCAGATTCATATTGCCGTCCGCGTCGCCCTCCATGATACCGGTGGCGCGGATGACCTGCTCGATCACGCTGTCCGACGCTTCGGACGCGGCAAAGGCCGCGGGCGCGCCGCCCAGCAGCATCGCCGCCGTGAGCAGCAGGGAAAGTATTCTTTTCTTCAAGTGGGTATCCTCCTCTTTCATGCTCTATCTATTGCTCCGCAAAAGCCAGTTTCGTTATCGCGCCTACGGCGCGTTTCAAACCGGAAAGCACAGCCTGCTGTGATTTCCTTAAAAAGTCAGGACATGTGCCTGACTTTTTATACAAGCACTATGAAAACTTTCGCTTATGCGGAGCTTTTCATAGCTTTGGACGCATCCGCGCGCTGCGCGGTGTGTCCTCATCGCTTGAAACTGTAGTTTCAAGCGAGGTCTTAGTCGTACCGCAGCGCGTCGATCGGGTTGAGCTTTGCCGCCTTGTTTGCCGGCATGAAGCCGAAAAACACGCCGATGAACACGCTCACGCCGAAGCTCAACCCAACCGCCGACAGGCTTGGCTGCGCATCAATGCCGATCGCCTGTCCAAGCGCGACCGCCACGGCCGCGCCGAACGCAATGCCAATCACACCGCCGAGCGCCGAGGTCGTACCCGCTTCGATGACAAACTGGCGCATGATGTCCTTTTTCTTCGCGCCGAGCGATTTGCGGATGCCGATCTCGCGCGTGCGCTCGGTGACCGATACCAGCATGATGTTCATGATGCCGATGCCGCCGACGAGCAGGCTGATCCCCGCAATGCCGACCAGCACCATAGTCATCATCGAGGTCATCTCCTCCATCGAGTCCACCATCTCCTGCATATCCGAGATGGTATAGAAATCCTCGTTTTCAAACACCTCATACAGCGTATTGTCGATCAGCGTCGTTCCCTGCGCATTGAGCGCAGAATCCCAGGTGGCGAAGGTATAGGTCGAAATGGCGCCGAAGGTCAGCTTGGACGCCGTGGTATAGGGCAGATAGATGCAGTCGTCCGCCGAGCCTTCGGTCGAGTCGTCCTGCTCCGCAAGGACGCCGACCACGGTCAGCGCATTGCCGTTGACCTTGATGGTCTGCCCGACTGCATTCCCGCCCAGCATGTTCGCCACATAGCTGCCGACCACCGCCACCTTGCTGCGCGCTTCGAGATCGGTATAGCTGATAAAGCGCCCCTCGCGCAGCGCATACCCGTTGATCTCGGCATACTGCTCGGACACGCCGCTGACCGAGGTCGAGCCGAAGCTGTCCGCATCCGTGCCGGTTTTGACGGTGTCCATCACGTTCACCGTCGGGCTCATACCCATAAAGATATCCGTATTTTGCTCGTACAGGGCATACATGTCCTCCTCATCCACCGTGCGGGACGAGCCGCGTCCGGTCACGTTTACCGTCAGCAGATTGGTTCCCATGTCCTCAAACATCGAGGTCACCTCGCCCGTCATGCCCTGCATGAGCGAAACCAAAATGATCACCGAGCCGACGCCGATGATGATGCCCAGCATGGTCAGGAACGCGCGAAGCTTGCTCCCTGCCAGACTTTTGAGCGCCAGCTTAAACGCCTGTGTAAATCCCATCGGTCAGTCTCCTCTCGGAAAGGCCTCGCGCGCAGGGCCGTCGAAAATAATCCTGCCGTCCGCCACGCGCACCACGCGCCCCGCCTCCTGCGCGATCGCGTTGTCGTGCGTAATCAGGACGATGGTATTGCCCTCACGGTTGAGTTTTTGCAGGAAGTCCAGCACCTCGCGGCTGGTGCGCGAATCGAGCGCGCCGGTCGGCTCGTCGGCAAGGATGACCGACGGGTCGCCCGCAAGGGCGCGGGCGATGGAAACGCGCTGCTGCTGGCCGCCGGACAACTGGCTCGGCAGGTTTTTCTCCTTGCCCGCCAGCCCGACGCGCGCGATCTGATACCGCGCCCGTTCGGCGCGCTCCTCCGCGGGCACGCCCGCATACAGCAGCGACAGCTCGACGTTTTCCAGCACGTTCAGCTTGGGGATCAGATTGTACTGCTGGAAGATAAACCCCAGCGTTTTGCCACGGATCTCGGCCTGCTCATCGTCGGTCAGCTCGGATACGTCCTCGCCGTCCAGGAAATACTGCCCGCTCGTCGGCACATCAAGACAGCCGATGATATTCATCAGCGTACTTTTGCCCGAGCCGGACTGGCCGACAATGGCCACGAATTCTCCCTTGTAAATTTTAAGGGAAACACCGTCCGAGGCGTGCACCTCGGTATCGCCCATCTGATAGATCTTATAAATATCGCGCAGCTCGATCAGCGGGTGACGCGCCTGTATCTGCTCCGTCATCATGGCATGCCGCCTCCGCTCGGCATACCGCCGCCTCCGGCAGGCATACCGCCGCCGCCCGTCTCACCGGCGGGCATGCCGCCGCCCATGTCGCTGCCGGGCATCATGCCCATCTCACCTTCTTCACCCGAGGATTCCCGCGCGACCTCCGGCACATAGACGATATCGCCTTCTTCGATGCCGGAGAGGATTTCGATATTGTTTTCGTCCGATAAGCCGGTCTCCACCTCGACCGCGCGCCAGCCGTCCGGCAGCAGCGTGCCGTTTACCATGGTTCCATCCGTGTTGGATGCGGTCTCGTCTTTGACATAGACGATATCCCCGCGCTGCACGGCGGAGACCGGTACAGCAATCGCATTTTCCGCCTCATCAACCACAATGGTCGCATCCACGTTCATGCCGGGCAGCAGATCCTCGGGCGGGTTGTCGATCTGGACGGTCACCGGATAGGTCGTCACACCGTTCTCCGTCGTACCCGCAACCGAGACCGTGGTGACGACGCCCTCGAACGTGCCCGCGTCCGCGAGGGAATCACAGGTGATTTCCACCGTCTGCCCGACTTCAACCTGATTGATATCCAACTCATCCAGTGAGATATCGAAGGTCAGGCAGGATAAGTCGTAAATGACCGCCAGCGTGGTCTGACCATTGGTCGCGTCCAGCGTATCGCCTACCTGCGTATTCTTGGTGATCACCGTGCCGTCAATCGGCGCAGTGATGGTGTAGTCCTCCAGCTGCCGCACGGTGTTTTCATAAGAAAGCTCGGACTGTTGCAGGGACAGGCGGCTGTTCTCCACCTGCTGCTCGACCGAGGAGGAGGACAGGGTCGCCACCACCGTTCCCACCTCGACCTGCGCGCCTTCGCCCACGTTTAGGCTGGCCACCGTGCCCGAGGCGCTGGATGTAATGGTCGATTCGCTCCGGTATGTAAAATTGGCTCCCTGGTTGCAGGCAACGCCGCCCACGGTCGCCGTTGCCGCGAACGATGGCGAAATACCGCCCGGATTGCTCACCTGAATGGTGACATAACGCACGATCTGATAGCCATCCAACACCGTGTCCGCCGCGTCGATCGCGGTGACCGTGCCGGTCAGGGTTTCAAACGAGCCGTCCATGGTCACTGTTGCGGCCGAGCCCACGCTGAAAGCCGACACATCGGCCGAATTGAACGGCACGGTCAGCTCCATGACCGAGGAATCGCGCACATCTGCAATGGTCGCGCCCACCTGCACCTCGTCCCCAACCTCGACATACAGCTCCGTGATCATCCCTGACTTCTGGGAGGTCACGGTCAGATCATCCATGCTTTCCAGCGTCTGGTTATAGTTATTCTGGCTCTGCTGAAGTGAAAGCTGCGCCTGCTGGATCGAGCTTTCCGCATCCGTGCTGTCGATCTCGTACAGCACATTGCCCTTGGAGACCGTATCCCCCTCTTCAAACGTGCAGGACAGCACCTCGCCCTGCACTGAACTGGTCACATCGTATTGATTTGCCGGTTCGATCGTGCCGGTGGCGGACAGCGTCAGCTGGATATCCTGCCGGACGGCCTCGCTCTCGGTATAGGTCGGCGCGGCTTCGGCGTTTCCGGTATTCATCAAATGATATACGCCGAATGCGCCCCCTGCCGCCACAACCACCGCCAGCGGGATGGCTGCCTTCTTTTTCAGCCTGCGGCGTTTTTTCTTCTTGCTGTGTGCGCCCGGCGGCCCAGCTTCCGCGGATGGCTCCACACTTTTTCCGTTTTTTCCGGAAAACAACTTTAATTTCTGAAACGGCACGTTCAAGACCGGTTCCCTCCTGTCGCCTTTTTTCATATGTGCTTATCATAATCGCGGTACATTGAAAAAACATTGCGAAAATCAGCCTTTAACACGTTCTTCATCAGCCATACACAAAAACTCCACACTGCTGCCGCAAAATAAAAACCACCAAACAGAAGGAGGAGCGGCTCAAAATGCGCGTTCTGCTGCTCGGCTCGGCCGATCATGACAAAATCACACAGGCTCTGCGGAAAGAGCATTATTTATACGACTATATTGCGAGCCTTAAAAATGTGTCCGACGGTATTCCGGAAGAGGTATTCGATGTATGTATTCTGCTGGCCGACCGCACAGGCTCACATTTTTCCGAACAGCTCAACCAAACGCTGAACGCCCTGCGCGAGGATGGTATCGTCCTTCCTGTGCTCGTGGTCGCCTCCCATCTTTCTGCGCGCGACCGCATTCTTGCGCTGGATGCGGGGGCGGACGACGTGCTGACCGCACCCTTCCTAATGGGCGAGCTGCTCGCACGTGTGCGGGCGCTCAGCCGGCGCGGCCCCATGCTCCAGCCCCGTCTGCTCCGCGTGGGAGACCTGACGCTCGACCGCGGGCACTGCCTGCTGCTCAGCCGCAGCGGGGAGGTCCGCCTTTCCGGCAAGGAAATGCAGATTATCGAGCTGTTTCTGCTGCATCCCGGGCAGGTACTGCCGCGCGCCACGCTGCAGCACAAGGTCTGGGGCATAGAAAGTGAATTCGCCTACAACAATATCGAGGTATACCTCTCGCTTGTGCGCCGCAAGCTGCGCGCCATTGGTTCCGCAGTCAATATTCACGCGGAGCGCGGTGTAGGCTATTATATGGAGGCATAAAAAACCGCCCCTGCGGCTGCAAGGGCAGCTACAGGGACGGTATGCGCTTTTACGGCTGCATCTGCTGGTATTTACCGCGCTCGATCGGGCCGAACAGCCCCATCACAAAGCGCTTGAGCAGGGCCCACAGCCCGCGGCGTCTTTTATGTTCCTGTTTCATGCTATGTCCCTCCTGTTTGTTCTCCGGCTGATGCCGGGCGGATGATTTATTTTCTGATTTTATTGTACCCCATTTTTCTTTATTTTTCCTTCAGAAAACATGAAATTTTTCTTAAGAAATTGTGAAGAGGCCGTCCCACCGGACAGCCTCTTTCGTTTATTCCTCGTTTTCCGCCTCCGCGCTGTCCGCGTCGAAGCCCAGCACCGCCTGACTTTCCGCTTCGCTCAGTTCGGTGACGCCTTTGAGGCGGCGCTTGATCGCGCGCGTGCGCGTGCCGACCAGCTTATCCAGCTCGCGGCTGGCCTGATCGAGACGGGTCTGGGTCTGCGTCAGGCAGGCCTCAAACTTGTCAAACTCGGTCTTGACCGCGCCGAGCACGCTCCACACCTCGCCCGAACGCTTCTGGATCGCGATCGTGCGGAAGGACATTTGCAGGGAATTCAGCAGGGCCGCCATCGTGCTGGGGCCTGCGATGTTGACATGGTAATCGCGCTGGAGCACCTCGACCATGCCGCGGCTGACCACCTCGGCGTACAGCCCTTCGAACGGCAAAAACAGGATGCCGAAATCCGTGGTATACGGCGGCTCGAGATATTTATCGCGAATATCCTTTGCCTCCGCCTTGAGCGTGGCGATCAGCTGCTTGGCGCAGGCGTCGATCTGCTCGCGCGAGCCTTCCTCGTAGGCGTCGCGCAGCGCAGCGTAGGTATCGCCCGGGAACTTGGAGTCGATCGGCAGCCAGACGTGCCCGCCGTCCTCAACCGGCAGCTTGACCGCATACTCTACCACATTCCGGCTGCCCGGCCGCGTGGCGACGTTCACCTCATACTGTTCGGGCGCGAGGATATCCTCCAAAATCGCGCCCAGCTGGATCTCGCCCACGATGCCGCGGGTCTTGACATTGGTGAGCACCTTTTTCAGGTCGCCCACGCCCTGCGCGAGCGTCTGCATCTCACCAAGGCCCTTGTAGACCTGCTCCAGACGCTCGTTGACCAGCCGGAAGGACTCGTTCATCCGCTCGGACAGAGTCTTTTGCAGCTTTTCGTCCACGATCTGGCGCATATCGTCCAGTTTTTTGTTGTTGTCTTCCTGCATGGCGCGCAGGTTTTTGTCCACGGTTGCGCGGATGTTTTCCAGATTCTGCGTGGTCTCGGCGGTAAAGCCGTGCAGGCGTTTTTCAAACTGCCCGAGCTGATCGGTCACGCCGCCCATCTTGTCGGACAGCGCCTTGTCCATCGCGGAAAGCTGCTGCTGCTGGGCCTCGCGGCCCTCCTTGAGGTTTTGGCTCACGAGCGAGCCGAGCGCGGTGATCGTGCCGCTCATATCGCCGCTGTCCGCGCGCGGCGGCTGAACCGGCTTGCGCGTCAGCAGAACGATCACCAGCACCAGCAGCACAATCACCAGCGCCAGCGTGATAACAGGTATGTATTGCATCAGTAACGGTTTCCTTTCCCTTATAATACGTGCAGTTCCTTGGCGATGCGCTGCATCTCCTCGTCCGTGGCGGCGATCACATCCGCGCAGGCCTTGAGGTCGTCTGAAATCTGCGGCGGCACTTCAACATCCGACTTATAGCGAAGCTGGTGCTCCAGACTCGCCCAGAAATCCATCGCGATCGTGCGCAGCTGCAATTCGATCCGCACGGGCTGTGTGCGATCGGACAGGAAGATCGGCACCTCCAGAATCAGATGCAGGCTGCGGTAGCCGTTGGGCTTGGGGTTCTGGATATAGTCCTTTTTCTCAATCAGTGTCAGGTCGTCCTGCCGCATGAGCATATCTGCGACCGTGTAGATATCCTCGATAAACGGGCAGATCACGCGAATGCCGCCGATATCGTTCAAGTTCTCCATCATGGATTGCAGGGAAATCGGAAAACCGCGCCGCTTGAGCTTGCCGATGATGCTGCGGGGCGTCTTGATGCGGCTTTTGATCGAGTCGATCGGGCTGGGTTTGCCGGAAATGCGCGATTCATCGCTTAAAATATCCAGCTTGGTCTTGATCTCACGGATGCCTGCCTCGTACAGCATCATGACCTGCTGGAGCTGCATCGCAGATTCGATCAGATGCTCCTCGTCGTGCTGGGAAAGCCGGTCCATGGCAAAAAAGTCAGCGAAATCCATTGTATATCCTCCGTATTCTGCGGGTTGTTTCTGCTCTTATTATAGCATAAACGCTCGCCTTGGGCAATCTCGGCGGACAGCCCCCGCAAAACGGACAGGATCACAGCTTTTTATTATAATACAGCAGGGTAACCAGCTCCGCAAACAGCATCACCGTGAATAGCAATCCAAATGCCACCAGCATGCCGCCGAAAAACTCCTCCATCACCTGCATTCCAACGATACTCAGCAGAATGCACACAAAACAGATTATCTCCACAATGCCGAGTGCGCGGCTTTTCGCCCGCCACTCGACCATCTTGTTCCGCTCGTCGAGTTCGGCGATCCTGTCCTCGCGCGACATGTCCCGCGACAGACCGCGCAGCATGAGGCCGATCCCCAGAAACAGGCAGAGCGCCAGAATGACCGTCCCCTTGACGTCGAAGCCCTTCCAGATGCTTGTAAGCAGCATGAGTATGCCGAGTATGGTCATGCCCAGCCCGTACCGGAAGTTCTTTTTGTTATAGATCTTCATACTTCTTATCCTCCTCCGCTTTGTTCTCCTTCAGGCAGTACAGATCCTCAATCGTTGTGCCGAACATTTCCGCAATGCGGTAAGCGAGCAGCAGCGAAGGATTATACTGCCCCTTTTCCAGGGAAATGACCGTGCGCGAGGATACATGCACCCGTTCGGCCAGCTGCTGCTGGGTCAGGCCCGCGGCTGTTCGCAGCTCTTTGACTTTATTTTTCAACTGTGCATCCCCCTTCCGCTAAAGCGCGCTTCACATGAAGTTTACTTCACGTGAAGTATACTTCATATTATATGCATACTGACAGCAATGTCAATACTTTGTATATCTATTTTTCAGAGGATAAGCGCCGCTTATCCGGAAGCTGTGTCATGCTATCCGCGCCGCTGCCCCGCCGTTTTCCAGAGCATTCGGCTGTTCGTTCGTGGCACAGCTTTCGGTCAACGGTTTATGGCGAACAATACCGTAACAGGACGGTCAAGGGGGTATTTTATGTTCGAGAATCAATCCAAGTTATTTACTATCGGGCAATTTGCAAAAATTCATGGCGTGACCAAAAAAACACTGATGTGGTATGACGAAGTGGATCTGGTGAAGCCATCCGTCATCGGTGAAAACGGTTATCGCTACTACACCTATCAACAAAGTTCTGTTCTGGAAACCGTATTGATGCTGCGGGAACTCAATATCTCTATCGAGGAAATTAAACATTTTATGTCCAATCGCTCCGCCACAAATAGGTCTCGCGGGTCTTAGCATAGTTGACGATATGGGTGCGCAGCACGGCTATCTCAGCCATGCGCTTTTCTGCCGCCTTGATCTGCTCGGATAACACATTGTATCGGGCCGTTGCCTCTGCCGTTTTTGTTTCCAAATCTGCATAGTCCAGCAACCCATGCTCGGACAAATAGTTGAGGATCTGGGCCATTTGTTTAAGGTTGAACACCTTGGCCCAGCGAGCATACCCGGCACCTTTTCCAGCCTGCAATTTTGCCTGGATGTCCGCCAACAAATTGACCTTGGGTGAAGCAGCCTGCGCATCGGTTTGCTTCTGGGGGTATGCTCCTTCTGGCCGGAGAGGACCTCCAGTAGATCGTCCAGCGTGTAGCCGTCACCCAGCCGGTCAAAGCGGACGTTGTTGCCCCAGCCCTCCGCGCTGATGGAAATGGTTTTACCGCGCTGATGGACGGTGAAGCCGTCCTGTTCCAACAGGCGCAGCAGTTCCTCCAGGCTGACCGGTTTCTGTGCCAGCGCCCGGTCGATGGCCTGGCGCAGCAGCTCCTTGTGGGAGGGTTTCGCCGCATCGCCCAGCCACTTGTTGTAGCTCTGGCCATGCCGCTTGGGGACCTCCACGATGGAGTATCCGTTCTCGATGCAGATGGTGTCGCTCAAGCGGTGGTCAGCGCGGGTGCTGTCCCAGAAATTGCGGAACTTACGGTCACACTCCAGCGTGGTGGAGTTCCATATGATATGGTTGTGGACGTGGGATTTATCAATGTGGGTACAGACGATGAAGGCGTGCTTGCCTTTGGTAAAGCGCCGGGCTAACTCCACGCCCAGGCGGTTGGCTTCTTCCGATGTGATCTCTCCCGGCACAAAGGACTGCCGCAAGTGGTAGGCGATCACATCATCCTTGCCGCGCACCCGGTCGGTGCAGGCAGCGTAGGTCTGCTTGTCCAGCAGGAACTGAGCGTCGGCCACGCGGCTGTCACACTGGTAGCTGGTGATGAGCCTGCCGTGGTCGGTCTTTTCCGGATTTTTCACATAGTCGATGATGTCGCTGATGGCCTTACCGACGGTGCGGCCCTTGCCAACGTGCAGCGGCATGATGCGGGTTGTGGCCATAATGATTTTCCCTCCTTTTTAACATACACTGTCTGTTGAATTGATTTGACTGATCAAAGGCGGTGCCGAATCGCAGTTTAATTCGCCAGACGCTGTCTGGCATTCTTCATA